>CAKUQA010000137.1 GCA_934675225.1 uncultured Candidatus Melainabacteria bacterium
GTCTTGTAGAACGGGATACCTATCCCGCCAATGTTGAATTTAATCAGCTGGATTGTTTCGCGTTCGCTCACAATGACTCTCTCTGTAATCACTTATTGTCTTAACGCCCTATTGCCTTATTGCCTTTCCAATTATTCTTTTAAATCACAAAATTTTTCCATAGCTTTTACAAATCCGTCATTTTCTACGGTGTCAGTTATGTATGTAGCACATTCTTTTAATTCTTGTGTTGCGTTGCCCATAGCAACTTTCACTCCTCCGGCTTTTAAAAGTTCTATATCATTGTTTTGGTCGCCAATTGTCAATATTTCTTCTTTATTTAAGCCCCAATGTTTTGCCAAAAACTCAACACCCAGTGATTTTTTAGCCATCTGACTTCCAATTTCGCAGAAAAATGGAGTGGATTTAACTATATATAAGTCAGGATATTTTGCTTGTAGTTCTTTTACCCAACCTGTTACGCGCTCTGCATTACCATAATCTATTGCCAAAATTTTATTTACATTTTCAATTTCTAAAGACTCGAAAGGGCAAACCGTATAAGGAACAAATTTTCCATCTGTATATTTTTTTACGCAATCATCATCATTTTCTACATAAAGTTTGTCATTTATATACAAATTAAGATGAATATTATTTTCTTTCGCCCATTTTATAATTTCTTTTGCGCAATTACTATTCAAATTTTCTTGATAAAGAGTTTTTTCATCATTATCTTTAATCAACCCGCCCTGATATGATACAACAGGAGAATTAAGACCGAGTTCATCTCTCAAATGTTTTGTTGCACAGTGCATTCTGCCTGTAACAAGAACAACTTTTATTCCTTTTTTTTGGAGTTTTTTAATACAGTTTTTCACACCATCTGAAACACTTGTATCCCATTTTACAATTGTTCCGTCAATATCTGTAGCAACAAGTTTAATTGTCATATCTTATCCTTTAATCTCAGCTCTCATTAATGCGCAAAGTGTTTTGGCATCACAAATTTCACCACTATTAATCATTTTCAAAACTTGATTAAATTCAATTTCCAATGGCTCTAAAATTTCGCCTTCGTCAGGATGGCGGTGAGTAAAATTCAAATTTTCGGCTTTGTAAAGATACAATTTTTCATCACTATACCCCGGAGATGTGTAAACAAAACCTAAATCAGTCCATTTTTCAGCACAGTAGCCTGTTTCTTCTTCGAGTTCTCGTTTCGCAGCCTCAAACGGGTTTTCTCCATACTCAAGTTTACCTGCCGGAAGTTCATACAGAACTTCTTTCATAGGGTATCTAAATTGTTTAACAAGAAGAATTTTATCATTTTTACATGCTAATATAACAACCCCTCCGGAGTGTTTTACTACTTCTCGAAAAGATTTTTGACCTGTTGGCAATTCAATACTGTCTTTGTACAATTTTACGACTCTGCCGTCAAATACAAGTTTTGAGTCTAACGTTTTCTCAGTAAATTCCATAATCGAATTTTACCATAAAAAAATATTAGAGCATATTTTAACAAATTTTAAATAATTTATTCACTGACATATTTTATTAATTTTTTAATATCTTTGTTCCAACAACCGTTCCAATTGCGGATAATTACATCTGCCGGACAAAGTCCTGCACTTGTGTATTCTTTAATTGCATCTATGAAATTTTCTTCATTTGTATCCATTTCAATGAGTGATTTTTCTGCAATATAAAGAATTTCATTCGCAATATCTTTTGCAAAATATTTTCCTATTTTTGCATTTAAGGCACTCTTTGGAACATTGTATCTTAATTCAGAAAAGTCTCTGTATTCAAAATCTTTGAATAATTCTTCAATTTCTTCGATTGCAGATTTGTTGTAAAGAATGCCTTTATAAATCGCTAAAATTGAGTATTGCATATTTTTGCCGACACAATCCTGATTTCTTATTTCAATAAAATTGCGCAAACGAACTTCAGGAAAATAAAGATTTGCATGTAAATTAAAATCTTCAATATCTGCTTCATATCCGTTAAAACCATTCACCATAAATTCATCGAAACGAATTTTTCCATTTAACGAAATAGTATTATCTTCACGATTTATAAAAATCATTGGGGTTTCGAGAACATAATCAACATATTCTTCGAAAGAAAATTTGTCATCAATTTGTCCAACAAAACCGCATCTGTCATTATCTGTATTTAACCAACTTAAAGCTCTAAAACTTTTATAGCCTGTTTCAACTCCACCTCTGATAGGTGAATTTGCAAACATAGCTGTTACAAAAGGAGTTAATTTGTTTGCAATACGGAATTTAGTCATAGCATCTTCTTCGCTCTCAAAATCAACACAACACTGAATTCCTGCCGTTTCTCTCATCATAACATCTGACAAAATTCCCCATAAATATTTAGCCATAATATGATACCTCTTTTTTGGAATAAGATTTATTGATTTATGTGTAGAAAATGGAGAAACTCCGTAATTAAGCAAATTTATACCAAATTTATTAAGAATTGGTTTGGTTAACTTATTTAGTTTTTCTATTTTATTTTTAAGTTCTTGAATAGTTTTTTCAGGCTTTATACTTAATTCAACTTGACAACCTGGTTCCAGCGTAATTGTATCATGCCCTTGTTTTAGCCCAATAATATTATAATCATCGGTTATATAATCCCAATTTTCTTCTTTGGCAAAATTTCTTAACAAATTACAAATACCAAACTCTGAACCATAATCGACAGCTTTAGAAGTTACTGAAAATATCGGTAATCTTTCGTATTCAATTCCGATACAATGTTCTTCTTTAGCTTTGCATCCTGCTTCAAATAATTTTACAATCTCTTTTTTGCTTAGTTTGGTTTGTGTTTGCATATATTTAACTCCCTTTAAATTATATCATCCACAAAATTAACAAAAAAATTTTGTTAAAACATTTACCTGTGTGTGGTATTATTATAGGTAAGATGAACTACTTCGAACGGGCTAAATATTTTAGAACTAAAAAAAGACTTGGTCAAAATTTTCTGATTGACGGTCAGACAATTGCTGATATTATTGATTTTGCAGATATTCAACCTGAAGATACGGTTATTGAAATCGGACCCGGGGTTGGTTTTGTAACTGAGCAATTGGTAAAACATGCTAAACAAGTTATTGCTATTGAGCTTGATGAAGAAGCGATAAAAGAACTTGAAAAATTGGAAGCACCTAATTTAAAAATTATTCATAATGATATTTTAAAACAAGATTTGTCAGAATTATGTGATGGGAAGGTAAAAGTAGTTGCAAATATTCCATACTATATTACAAGTCCGATTATTGCACATTTATTAGGTGAAATTGATGATTTAAACAATAAAAACAGAAACAAAATTACAGATATTTTGTTAATGGTTCAGGAAGAAGTTGCATGTAGAATGGTTGCAAATGAAAATTCTTCCGGCAAACAGTACGGCTTATTGACAATTTTATCTCAATTTTGGGCAGATGTTGAAATCATGAAACTTGTTGGCAGACGTTCTTTTTATCCTGCTCCGAAAGTTAATTCTGCACTTGTAAAATTAGTTGTAAGAGAAAAGCCTCTATTGGATTTGACCGATTATACTCATTTTAGAAAAACAGTTAAAGCAGGATTTTCACAACGCAGAAAAAATATAAAAAATTGCCTAATGTCGGGAGGTTTTGCAAAAGAAAAAATTCAATCAGCATTAAAAAATCTTGGTTTGGATGAAAATATTAGGGGCGAAAAACTTTCAATTGAAAGTTTTGGAAAGCTTTCAGAGGAACTTTTAAAATGAAAATTCAATGTCCTGCAAAAATTAATTTAACCCTAAAAGTTATCGGTAAACGCCCTGACGGATTTCATAATATAGAAAGTATTATGCAAACAATCAGTTTATACGATTATTTAACTATAAATGTTGAAAAATCTGAAAATTTTGAAATAAATTTGTCCGGTAATAATTCAGAAATCCCTTATAATGACAAAAATTTGGTTTATAAAGCAACAAAACTTTTTATTGAAAATACACATACTACACCTCATAAAATAGATATTTACATAGATAAAAATATTCCTGTTGCAGCAGGACTTGCAGGTGGTAGTACAGATGCTGCCGGAACACTTTTTGGATTGAATGAAATTTTTAATAAGCCTTTATCGAGAAAAGAGTTACATAATTTGTGTGCTAAACTTGGTTCAGATTTGAATTTTTGTCTTGAAGGCGGTAGACAAATGACGAGTGGGCGTGGTGAAATTTTAGAAAAACTTCCGTTTGAAGAATTGAATATTTCTCTTATTAAACCCAAAAATCTTGGCATTAGCGCAAAAGAGGCTTATACAAAATTTTCAGATAAAAAAACTAATAATTTTAAATCAGAATATGGAGTTAGAGAAGATTTTGCCAACGACTTAGAATGGGCTTTAATAGACGATTATGCAGAATTAAAAGAAATAAAAAAATCTTATCCAAAATCAATTATGTCAGGTTCAGGTTCAACATATTTTGGGATAGATTGTAAATATGCACCTAAAGAAGGTTTTTGGATTGCTAATGATTTAAAAGCTACAGATTGTGGAATAAGTCTTTGTTAAAGGTAGTTTTAAGTTATTCTGAGGGCTTTGTACAAAAGAATTTAGCTTATTAATATTGATGGTTAACTCATCCGCCCTATAAGACTTTAGTGAAAAGTGAGAAGTGAAACGTGAAAAGACCTTATCAGATAAGTTTCTTTCTTTCATATTTCTAACACTTCTAATTTTCCCCTCGTCCTGCCCTCTCCTACAAAGGATGAGAGTAGATTTTTATCGTCATTCTGAGGGCTTTGCCCGAAAGAATCCAGCTTATTAATTGTTTAATATTGGTGAGGTAGGTATCACCGCTATACAAGACTAAGTTATTTACCCTCTCTAACTTTCCCTAACTAAGGGAGAGAATATAATTGATAGACTCTGAATCAAGTTCAGAGTGACAACATTCGTCATTCTGAGCGAAGCGAAGAATATTTTGAATATTTTCCCAACCATGCGATGTT
>CAKUQA010000138.1 GCA_934675225.1 uncultured Candidatus Melainabacteria bacterium
AGTCCATTTCCATGATGCTTGTGGTGGTCAATATTTTACTTTAGAAAAAACAAATCCGGAAATCGTAGAATTTATCAAAACTTTTATGCTAAACCAAGGTTATAAAGCAGATTTTGACCCAAAAGGATTCTCTTTTACGTTAGAAGATTAATTTTGCCGTATAATATTTGTATGAAATATTGTAGTGAATGCGGAACAGAATTAATTCAAAAAGAATGTATAAATTGTGGAATTAGCGAAGGAATGGTTTCATATTGTGAAAAGTGTGAAGAATTCCGCTTTCCAATGTATAATGTTGCAGTAAGTGCTGTTATTTTTAATAAAGATTATTCAAAAATCTTGTTAATACAACAATATGGCAGACCAAAAAACATTTTGGTTGCAGGTTATGTTAACAAAGGCGAAAATCTCGAACACGCACTTGCCAGAGAAGTAAAAGAAGAAGTCGGGCTTAATGTTTTATCTTTCAAATTTAATGCTTCCGATTATTATGAAAAATCAAATACATTAATTTGTAATTTTATAGTTCAAGTTGAAAGTGAAAATTATTCCTTAACCTCAGAAGTTGATGCAGCAAATTGGTTTACTATAAAAGAATCCAAAGATGCTATTTATAAAGGAAGTTTGGCAGAAAAATTTTATAATTTAGCAATAGAAAAAATTTTTTAATAAATTAAAAATAAGTTATTTCTTAGATGTCCTCGTACTTTAGTACGAGGACATTTACTTTTGCTATTTGACTTCAGGAATTGTAAATTTTGTTCCACATTTTAAACAATAAATTTGCATTCCGGGTTCTGCTTTGTCGACATCTATAAGTCCATGAATTTTAGAGTTTCCATATTCATCAACATCAACTTTGTATTTAGTTCCACACTTAGGACAAATAACAAAATTATAACCATTTGCTTCAACAAGAGAACCTTTTGGTGATTCTATTACCTTTTCTTCTTCTTTTCTCTCAACCGCTAATGAAGAAATATTTTTTCCTGTCATATATGCATCAACAAATTCTACTAAAATATTTCCTAATCCTCCAATAGGAACATAGTTTTTAATAGGTTTAATTACAACTGCATTACCATAAGCAACTACCTCCGCATTACCGGCAAATGCTGTAGCATTAATATCAAATCTAAAATTGATAACTGCATTTGCTCCAATTCGTCTAGCAGAAGATAGTAGTCTATCAAGAGCTTTTTGCCGAGATTCGTCAGACAACTCTGTATATGAAGTTAACTCTCCACCAACAAATTGTTTAAATCCCATAAACATATCTTGAACGGCATCTTTTGAACGCATTGAAATACCCCAAACCATTCCGCGATATTCCATAACTTGATACCCTTCAAAAAAATCTTTTTCAGTTACTAAAATTTTATTGCCAACTTCTGGACGTGTTCCGGCAAGTAAATCATCACGATTAATCATAAAAAACTATTCTCCTATGCTTTATCACTAACATCTGTACTATTTATTTCTACAAGCTTTGCTCCACAAACCTTGCAACACATTGAGTCCATGTGTTCAGAACGAAAACTTTCTCCGCATTCTGGACATTTATAATATTTTCTGGATGCAATTGATTTTTTGTATGCCCAAACAAGAAATACTATCACAGCAAACAATATCAAAATATTTAATAATATATTATTATATATAAACTTTAAAGCTGTTTCAAAAAGCATAAAATCTCCTTTCTGAACCACTATAACATGTTTTGTAAAATTTAATATCATATATAAACATTAAAAATATTTATGCAATAATTGTTAAAAAAGGAGAAATTATGTACAGAATTGGCTTAGGTTACGATATTCATAAACTTACAACTGGTAGAGATTTGATAATTGGTGGTGTAAAAATCACACATGAAAAAGGGCTTTTAGGGCACTCAGATGCAGATGTTTTAATCCATGCAATTATTGATGCTATGCTTGGTGCTTTGGCTCTTTCTGACATTGGAACACTTTTCCCTGATACAAGTGAATTGTATAAAGATGCTGATAGTACAATCCTTTTACGTGATGTTTATAAATTGATTAAAGAAAAAAAATATGCAGTAGAAAATATTGACAGCAACATAATTGCACAACAACCCAAAATGATGCCATATATTCCTAAAATGAAAGAAGTTCTTTGTAAAATTTTAGAAATCGAAACAGACAGACTTTCTATAAAAGCTAAAACAAACGAAAAAATGGATGCTGTTGGACAAGAACTTGCAATTGAGGCACAAGCCGTCGTATTAATGAAAAAGGTATAGTGTTTAAAAACAAATGAACATAAAACAAATATTACTGGATAAATCAGAAGAAGATTACAGAAAATTTTCACAAGCACTAATCCCTAATATTAACAACGTTTTGGGAGTTAGAATTCCTGTTTTGCGAAAAATTGCCAAAGAAATATATAAATCAGAAAACTGGCAGGAGTTTCTTAAACAAAAAGAGTTTGAATACTTTGAAGAAACAATGCTGCAAGCTATAGTAATAGGACTTGTGAAAGATACCCCAAAAAATATTTTAAAATTTGTGAAAGATTTTATTCCAAAGATAAATAATTGGTCCGTTTGTGATTGCTTTTGCGGAGGACTAAAATTTACACAACAAAACAAAGAACTTGTTTGGGAATTTATTCAGCCATATTTTAAATCAAAAAATGAATACGACATTCGTTTTGCTTATGTAATGCTGCTAGAGCATTTTATTGATGAAAAATATATCGATAAATGTTTATACTATATTGATAACTTTTCAGATACAAGATATTATGCACAAATGGCTTGCGCTTGGGCACTTTCAATGTGTTATGTTAATTTTCCGGAAAAGACTTTAAATTATTTAAAAAAATCAAACTTGGACAATTGGACTTTTAATAAAAGTATTCAAAAAATTTGTGAGTCATTACGGGTTGATAAAGAGACCAAAAGTATGCTAAAATGTTTGAAAAGAAGGTAAATATGAACCTCATACAAGAAAAAAAATTAGCAGCAGGCTTGTCAATAACATCAAATGCGCTAATCATTATTTTAAAATTTATTGCAGGTATAATTTCCGGCAGCATAAGTATTATATCAGAAGCAGTACACTCTTTGAGTGACTTTTTGGCTTCTGTTCTGACGTTTTTTGCTGTTATGAAATCTTCTGAACCGGCAGACAAAACTCATCCGTTCGGGCACGGCAAATACGAAGATATGTCAGGTTTTATTGAAGGTGGTTTGATTGTATTTGCAGGGATTTTTATTGTCTGGGAAGCTTGCCACAAACTGTTTTTTCATCAATCAATAGAAGTTGATACTTCACTTGGTATAGGAGTAATGCTATTTGCAGTAATTGCTAATATTTTGGTAAGTTCGTATTTGTTCAAAATTGCAAAAAAATCAGACTCTGTTTCTTTGCATGCTGATGGAGAGCACCTTAGAACTGATGTATTTTCTTCTGTGGGTGTTCTTTTAGGATTAATTTTGATAAAAGTCACAGGTATTCCAATCCTTGACCCAATAATTGCAATTTTAGTAGCTTTATTTATTTTAAAAGCCGGTTTTGAGATTTCAAAAAATACCTTGAATAACCTTCTTGATGGGGCATTACCTGTAGAAGATATTGAAACAATTAAAAATATAATAAATACTTATAACGATAGTTGCTTGAAAGGTTATAAAGACTTGAAAGCACGTCGTTCCGGTCCTTCAAAGGATATTGAAATCACAATGCTTTTTCCTGAAAACATGACAATTTCTGATTGTCACAAAATTTGTGATAATGTCGAGACATTGATTAAACAAAAACTTGGCAATTGTGATATTTTAATTCATGCCGACCCGGAAATCTGCCTAACCAAAAAGCATTAAGACAATATTATATTCTCGCCCCTTGAGGGAGAGAAAGAATTTGTTAGCAAGCAGAAGCGCGCTTACAAATTCAAGAGAGGGGGCATGTTGAAATAAAGCTGAGACATTATAAACTTTCCCCTCGCCCTTTGTGGGAGAGGGGAGGGGTTCAAAATCAGCAAGTATGGCAGTGGTACCTACCTTGCCAATGTTGAATTTAATAAGCTGGATTGTTTCGCATTCGCTCACAATGACAGTATTTGTTACTCTGAACTTGATTCAGAGTCTATCAATTATATTCACTCCCTCGGTTAGGGAGAGCTAGAGTGGGTAAACTAATAATAATTAGATTAAGTTAAGTAGGGCGGTGGTATCTACTCCGCCAATATTGAAACTAATCAGCTGGATTGTTTCGCATTCGTTCACAATGACAATACCAAATAAAACCGGATGCAAGAAAAACTTACATCCGATTATTTTAATTATTTATTTTAATTATGACTATTTTGCGCGTGCTTCAAGTTTTTCAACACGTTTTTCTAAGTCGTTAATACGTTTTTCTTGAGCTTGATACTTCGCATCTAGTTCTTTGATTGCATTAATTACAGCATAGAACATATCTTCCATACGAATTCTCAAAAATCCGTCTGTCCCTTTTTTTACTGCATCAGGAAATACTTTCTGCAAATCCTGTGCAATTACGCCAACGTGCGGTTCTTTTGTTGTGTCTTTTTTGAATGTATAATTAAATACTTTCAATTGACGGATTTTTTCTAGTCCTGAAGTATTTTCTTTTCCGACATATTTTAAGCGGCGGTCAGAAGTAATCAAATCCAATAATTGGTTAGAATCTTCTCCGCAATACCTGTAATATGCATAATCATTAGCCTTACCTGAAGTAATAGTAAGAGCACAATAATTGTACACACTATTTTTATCATATACTTCCGGATTAGTAACGATTCTTCCTTTAACAATTAAATTCCCATTTATTACAACAGAAGTTGCATTTTGCGATTTATTAGTATAATCCCTAAACTTTGGATTACTTTTTGTTAAGTTATGTACTTCTAGAACAGCAGGACCATTATTATAATTTGACTTGCTACCAATAAATATTCGTTCTGTATCATCAGT
>CAKUQA010000139.1 GCA_934675225.1 uncultured Candidatus Melainabacteria bacterium
TCAATAAATCCTTTAATCATTTCCAACTGAGCTTCAGAACCACCAATAATATTTACAGTACCCAATTGAGAATAGTAAGCAACAGACAAATTCTGCAATCCTAATGAAGAAACAGAACCTGAAAGTTTACCATCCAAAGTACAAGCAACAGTACCTGCATTCAATGCAAGACTACCACCTCCTGAAGATCCACCAGACGAACCTCCTGATGATGAGCTAGAAGAACTGTCACCACCTGAAGAATCAGCAGCTGCACCTGTCATAATTCCGGCAGCCCCACCTGTCGCAGCTTCTCCATCTGATGATGAAGAACTTGAAGAAGAGCCTGAGCTACTAGAACTTCCACTTGATGAACCACCAGCAGATGCACCAGATGCTGCAGGAAGCAACATATTACAAATCATATCTGCCATTTCTGCAGGAGTTGTATGATTTACTTTAAATGTTGTTGTTTGAGGTTTTTTATCAAACTGAGCTACAACTTTTTTAGCAATAGCAACGTCTGTTTTTGTACCAAAAACAATTAACTCATTTGTTGACGGGTTTGTTGTAACAATATCTGTATCAGAAAGCCCCGGTTTATGCATAGCATAAATATTTTTATTCAAGAAATCTGCAAGAGCAGCAGCACTAACATATTTTACAGGGATTAATGACATATCCTGTTTTGCAAAATTAAATCCGCTTGTACCGGCTTTTGCAACAATAATAGTACCATCTTCAACAACATAGTTAAGGTCATTAATTTCCATAACCATATCAAATGCTTTATTCAACGGAACATCAACAAGGTCTAATGTAACGTTTCCTGATACTGAGTTATGAAAAACAATATTCATGCCGGCTTTATCAGCAAACATTCTCAACACTTGTTTTACATCAGAATCTCTTAAACTAATACTGATTGATGGATTTCTTTTTACAAAACTGATATCACCTTTCAATTTTAAAGAATATTCACCACCGTTGTTATCTCTCAATGCCGGTCTATAAGCTCCAACATTCTCCATTGACAAAGCCATCATAGCACTGTTTGAAAAAACAAATGATGCTAACATAAGACTTGCAATAATCTTGTTTGAAATTTTATTTTTCATATCTGCTCCTGCTTTATTTTTATTTTATTAACGCTTATTTTCTATTACCACCAAATTTATTGTTCAAATTAGATATAGTGTTAAATTTTATACCATCACCGGCAAACATTTCACCAACACTAGCTTTATATACATTTGAACCATATTGAACGGTAACTGTTTCTCTACCTATTGACAATATTTTATATCCGTTTATAACATCTCCGGTTCTAACCAAATAATCCGAATTGTTAATATTCAATATTGCTGACGGATTAAACTTGTCATACATAATACCCGAAACTTTAGTTGTCATAACTTCAGTTGCAGTTGAATCCACATTAATTGATTCCGGAGGCGGCATCAAATAATTTGCATAAGCCGGTTTTTTAGGTTTTGGCTTAACAACAACTCTTTCTCCTTCCGGCAAAAACGGATCCGAACGTCCCATATCACCAACAGACATAGCAACCATAGAATTGCTCTTTGTCGCACTTTGGTCTGCAACGCTGGTAATATCATCCGGAGCAATTGCCGCATTAACTCCATCATTCCCAACCTTTACAGTATCTTGTGAAATTTGATTTGTTTCAACTGCTGCAGCATCTGTTTGTTGATCTTCGGAATTACCTTGAGTACAACCTGAAGTATTAATCATAATAATTGCGAGAAGCATTACAACAAGACCGGCGCCAATTTTCTTATTCAAGCTCCAAAAGCGATCTTTACTATCTTCTTCTCTAAATCTATCAATAAAATCTCTGCTCACTTGCCACCTATCTCTACTTATTTTTCCATCCTATTATAGTGAAACATATAAAATCATGTATCAATCATTAAGTGTATTTTATTATAATACAACCATAATACTGACATTAAAATTATATCATATATTTTATTAGTTGGCAAAAAGTGTCAAAAATATTAAGACATTTAAACAAAAATATATATCTTTTTTATTGAAAATTGTTAGTAATAGTATGTATATATTCTAAAATTTGATCAAAATATTTCAAATCGGAATTACCATCAAGAACGAAATCTGCCGCATTTCTACAAGGTATAACGTACTTTTCACCGACATCCAACAAATATTGCCAATGTTTCATAGCATTTTCTTTATCTTGATTTCGTTCTTCCTGAGCACGCTTCATAAAACGATTATATCGAATTTCGTTATCAGTTTCTATATAAATTTTCACATCAAAGACATCTTGGACATCTTCATAAAGAGCTGCAATACCTTCTACTACAACAATTTTGTCAGATTCAATTTTTAAAGCATTCGGAATTGAAACACCTGTACCATTTGGAACATATCTTGGTGCATAAATAGTTTTTCCTTCAGCTAAATCCTGCAAATCTTGTCTCAACAAGTCTAACTGAAAACTTTTAGGGGAATCAACATCGTAACCATTATCACGTAAATTATCAAAACTTCCAAATTTTTTAATCAATGCAGAAATGTCATTAAAATAATTATCAGTACTTAAAACAGAAACCGGCATATCAAGACGCTCAATAATATTCTTTACCTCTCGACAAACAGTTGATTTTCCGGATGCCGATTCTCCGGCAATACCAATCAACAATCGTTTAGCAGGATTTGTAATCAAACGCTTTGTAAATCGTGAAATAAACGACGGATCAACTTCTTTAAATATTGGAGATTCACAACGTTTATCATAAGCCAAAATCTGCTTAAACTTGGTTTGGAGGTAAAAGGCTAGCAGTTCGCGTCCAGTCTTTGAGTTGAAGTCGGGCTTCAAAATCTTGTCACTGGAATTAAGTTCTTTGTCAATTAGTAATTGCATTTCTTCATCCATAATTAAATATTAAATTTATTATGAATGTAATAATACATGAGAAAAAATTTTTTTGCTAGTGTCATGTGAAAAAATATTACAATTTAAGTTATTAAGACGGTAAGGCGTTAAGGATATAAGGTTTTTCGAAAA
The DNA here is from genome assembly GCA_934675225.1 of uncultured Candidatus Melainabacteria bacterium. Classification (GTDB taxonomy): domain Bacteria; phylum Cyanobacteriota; class Vampirovibrionia; order Gastranaerophilales; family Gastranaerophilaceae; genus Stercorousia. The sequence continues at coordinate 3,035 of CAKUQA010000139.1, forward strand.
TTTATATTTCTTACACCAGATTACCTTATTATAATATCTTCTTAACAAATATTAAATTCATATAAAGATTGTAAATATTACACTTGCTTTTAAAATTTCTTTATTTTATAATGTAATTGTGAAATAATTCACGAATAAAACGAAAAGAAACTATTTTACTAAACGTGCGTCTTGCACAATATACAAGGAGAAAAATTATATGACAACAAAAAGCAAAAAAACTGTTGAAAACCTTGAAAAGACATTAAATAAGTCTTCTCTTGTTGACAGTGCTGAACAATTGGAATTGCTTATCGAAAGAGCTAAAAAAGCTCAAAAGATTTTTGCAACATTTACTCAAGAACAAGTTGATGCAATCTTCAAAGCTGCTGCTACAGCAGCAGACAAAGCTCGTATTCCTCTAGCTAGATTAGCTTATGAAGAAACAGGAATGGGCGTTTTAGAAGATAAAATTATCAAAAACCACTTCGCATCAGAATATATTTATAACAAACACAAACACGCTAAAACTTGTGGTGTTATTAAAGAAGACAAAGCAAATGGTATTAAAGTTGTTGCAGAACCTCTTGGTGTTATTGCAGGTATCGTTCCTACAACTAACCCAACTTCAACTGCTATTTTCAAATCTTTAATCGCTTTAAAAACAAGAAACGCAATTATCTTCTCACCACATCCTAGAGCTACAAAATCAACAATTGCTGCTGCAAAATTGGTTTATGAAGCTGCTGTAAAAGCTGGTGCTCCGGAAGATATTATCGGCTGGATTGATGTTCCATCTATCGAATTATCAAGCCAATTAATGAAACACCCAAGTATCGCTTGTATCTTAGCTACAGGTGGTCCTGGAATGGTTAAAGCTGCTTACTCATCAGGAAACCCTGCATTAGGTGTTGGCCCTGGTAACGCTTGTGCTTTAATCGATGAAACTGCAGATATTCAAATGGCTGTTTCTTCAATCCTTATGTCAAAAACTTTCGATAACGGTATGATTTGTGCTTCTGAACAATCTGTTGTTGTTGTTGACGAAGTTTACGAAGCAGTAAAAAAAGAATTCATTTACAGAGGTGCATATCTTTTGAACGCTGCAGAAGAAAAGAAAATGATTGACCTTCCATTCATCGATCCTAAACGTGGTACCGCTCACCCTGACATCGTTGGTAAAAGCGCTTACAATATCGCTAAATTATCAGGATTTGAAATTCCAAAAACTTCAAAAATCTTGTTAGCAGAAAGACCATCAGTTGATTGGGAAGATCCATTCTCTAGAGAAAAATTATCTCCAATCCTAACTATGTACAGAGCAAAAGATTTTGAAGCTGCTGCACAAGTTGCTTTTGAATTGGTTTCTAAAGGTGGCGCTGGTCACACTGCAGACCTTTACACAGATGCAAGAAGCCAAGAAAGAATTGACAAATACGCAAAAATGATGCCTGCTTGTCGTGTATTGATTAACTCTCCATCTGCATTAGGTGGTATCGGAGACTTGTTCAACTTCAAATTAGAACCATCATTATCATTAGGTTGTGGTTCTTGGGGTAAAAACGCTGTATCCGGTAACATCGGTGTTGAAAACTTATTGAACTACAAAACAGTTGCTGAAAGGAGAGAAAATATGCTTTGGTTCAAAGTTCCGCCAAAAGTTTACTTCAAAAGAGGCGCTGTTGATTTAGCACTTCGTGAACTTGAAGGCAAAAAACGTGCATTCATCGTAACAGACAGATTCTTATTTAACTCAGGTGCTGTTGACAACATTATCAAAGTTTTAGACGAAATCGGTATGGATCACGAGGTATTCTTCGACGTTAAACCAGACCCAACATTGTCTACAATCAGACAAGCTATGGAAATTATGAAACCATTTGAACCTGATGTAATCATTTCATTAGGTGGTGGTTCTCCAATGGACGCAGCTAAAATCATGT
>CAKUQA010000140.1 GCA_934675225.1 uncultured Candidatus Melainabacteria bacterium
CCTCTAGTGTACATTGAATGCCTATCTGGCTGAAATCCGTAATTTTCCCCACTAAAGGTTTTGTAATCTTGTGCGAAACATCCATAATTTTCATTACAATCATTGCTTAATTTTAAAAATGGTTTAAAATAGTTATAAACTTTTATTGCGCCCTCTTGAGTAGCTCTTTCCCCAATGTCCCAATTTTCAGGACTATCATTTTCATTAACTGATAATTTATAAGCTTCTGAAAAAATAGCATAAGTCGTTTTTAATTGATTAATTAACGCATGTTCTCTATAATTAGCAATCAATGTCGGTATTGTTAAAGCAGCAACTACGCCTATTATCCCTAATGTGATTAATACTTCTGCCAGGGTAAATGCTATTTTTTTATTGTTGCCATAAGTGGCTACGTGCGTAGCACCTTTTGCTAATGTGAATGCTATTTTTTTATTTTGCTTCATTAATACCTCCAATTTATTGCAAGTTATATACTGTATTGTCACATATATTGCAAATATTGTCAATATATTAGAGGATTTTGGTAAAATTGGCAATATTTTAGTATTCTGAATTTTCTCATTATATATAAAATAAAATTAGGGTGAGAATATGAATACAAAAGAACTTTTGGGATTAAGAGTTAAGGAATTTAGAAAGCAGAAGAAATTAACGCAAGAAAAACTTGCTGAAATTATAGGTGTTGATAACGGTTATATCAGCAAACTTGAGGTTGGACAAAATTTCCCATCAATAACTACTCTTGAAAAAATTGCGGATGTCTTGGATGTAGAATTGTATGAATTATTCAGATATACAAATTATAAATCAAAAAATTTTAAAGAAGAAATAAATATTATTTATGATAAATTAAATAAAGATAAGCAATTTACCCTATATCAAGTTGCAAAAGCAATGGAATAACATAATTAAAAAATCATTAATAAAATCGAGATTTAGTATTTTTTATATTATTATAAGACTAGGAGATAATATAAAATGGAATATAAAGATTATTATGAAACTCTAGGTGTAAAACGAGACGCAACGGATGCAGAAATAAAATCGGCATACAGAAAATTGGCTCGTAAATTTCATCCGGATGTTAATAAAACCAAAGAGGCAGAAAGCAAGTTTAAAGATATTAATGAAGCCTATGAAGTATTAGGTGATAAGCAAAAACGTCAAAGATATGACAGTTTAGGTGCAAATTGGCAAGGTGGACAAAGTTATACACCTCCTCCAGGATTTGAACAATTTGGTTTTGACGGTGGTCAAGGCGGATACCAAAGTTTCAGTTTTAATGGACAAGATATGGGTGGCTTTTCAGACTTTTTCAGCTCATTGTTTGGTGATATGATGGGCGGAGGTGCTGCAAGAGGCGCACAAGGTATGAACTTTGGCGGTTTTGATTTTGGCGGTGCACAAAGTGCAGGTCAAAGAACTTCTTCAAGAAGGCGCACACAACAAGAACCAAAGGCTGAAAATCTTGATGTCACAATGAATTTGAATATTACAATTAAAGACATTTTTGATAAAAAGCCAATAAATGTAAAATTCAACAATATTGAACGTTGTACAAAATGTTCAGGAAATGGTGGATATTGTAGTAATTGTGGCGGAACTGGTTTTGTATCAGAGCCAAAATCAATAAAAGTTAAACTTCCTGCTGATATCACAGAAGGTCAAAAACTTCGAGTTAAAGGAGAAGGAAAAATTGATGCTTATGGTCGAAAAGGAGATCTTTATCTTGTTATAAATATTAAAGATAAAGAATATGAGGTAAATGGCTCCGATTTGACTAAAGAAGTTGAAATTACTCCTCCGGAAGCAGTTTTGGGTTGTAAAAAAGAAATAGAAACTTTGCATGGAAAAATAAGCATAAAAATTCCTCCAAAAACTTCATCAGGGCAAGCTTTAAGATTAAAAGATTTAGGATTGCCTAAAAAAGGTGGAGGATATGGAAACCTTAATGCAAAAGTAAAAATAGTTATACCTAAAAATCTTTCAGACAAACAAATTGAACTCTACAAGAAAATAGCAGAGTTATAAAACTAAATAAACCATTGACAATATCCCTCTTAATATAGGACAATATTCCGTGTAAGGGGGATATTTTGATGACTAAAGAGACTTTTTTGCATGACAAACACGTTAAATTAGGAGCTAAAATGGTGGATTTTGCCGGTTGGCATATGCCGGTTCAATATACATCCATTATTGAGGAGCATAAAACTGTAAGAGAAAAGGTTGGTTTGTTTGATGTTTCTCACATGGGTGAAGTTTTTGTTAAAGGCAAAGAAGCTATGGAATTTCTTAACAGTATTGTTCCTCAAGATATTTCTAAGTTGGATTATGAAAAAGCTGTATATTGTCAATTGCCTAATAAAAAAGGCGGTTTAATTGATGATTTAATTATTTACAAGCTTGGAATTTTAGAGTATTTGGTTATTTGTAATGCTTCAAGAATTGATGAAGATTTAAATTGGATGGTTATGAACAGTAAAAATTATGATGTTAAAATTGAAAATGAATCTCATAACTATTCTTTATTGGCGGTTCAAGGTCCTTTAGCTGATAAACTTTTAAGAAAAATGGGTTTGGATACTCAACAGAACTCATTTACTATAAAAGTTGTCAAGATTGCAGGAATTAAAGTTTTGGCTTCTCGTACCGGTTATACTGGTGAAGATGGGTATGAAATTTTGGTAGAAAATCATCATTCTGAATATTTGTGGGATAAAATTCTTGAAGATGGTGCAGAATTTGGAATAAAACCAATCGGGCTTGGAGCAAGAGATACTTTGAGATTGGAAGCTGCGTTACATTTGTATGGTAATGATTTGGATGAAAATACAACACCTATTGAAGCCGGTTTGAGTTGGTCTGTTCCAAAAGATAAAAAAGAGGATTATAACGGAAAAGATGTTATAATGGAACAAATTAAAAATGGCACAACTAAAAAGTTGGTTGGCTTGAAAATGCTCGACAAATCTATTGCAAGACATGAGTATGAAGTTTATAAAGATGGTGAAAAAATCGGTGTTGTAACTAGTGGAGGTCCTTCTCCAATGCTTGGTGCAAATATTGCGCTTGCTTATGTTAAAAATGATAAAGATATTTGCACAGGGACAATTGTTCAGGTTATGATAAGAGAAAAATTGCATGATGCAGAGGTTGTAAAACGACCGTTCATCGCAAAAAGAAATAAAATTAAGTTATAATAAATATCTAAAAAGGAGAAATTAATGAGTATTACAGAAAAAATTCTTTGTTCAAAATCTCACGAATTTTTATTAGACAACGGGGACAAAACTTTTACTGTTGGCTTAACTGATTATGCTGTAGAACAATTAGGCGACATAGTTTTTCTTGAGTTGCCGGAAGTTGGTGCAGAATTTAAAAAAGGTGAAACTTTTGCAACTATAGAATCAGTTAAAGCTGCTTCAGAGATTTATATGCCAATTAGCGGAAAAGTTCTTGAAATTAATGAAGAAGCTGTTGACGCTCCTGAAATTTTAAATGAAGATAGTTATGAAAAAGGTTGGCTTGTAAAAATAGAAGCAACAGGAGATGCTTCTGAACAAAATGACTTATTGGAATACGAAGACTATAAAGAAGAATTGGAATAATATAATATGAAAAATTTTTTAGTACATACTGATGATGTAAAGCAAGAAATGCTTGAAAGTATTGGTGTATCTAGTATAGAGGATTTATTTAAACAAATCCCGTTAAAAGCAAGAATGGAAAAGCTTGATTTGGGTTCAGCGTTAAGTGAAGCCGAAACTCAGAGAAAAGTAAAGAAACTGGCTAAAAAGAATAATACTGATTATGTAACTTTTCTTGGTGCAGGTACTTATAACAAATTTATTCCGGCTTGTATTGCTCAAGTTGCAAATCGTTTTGAGTTTTTGACTGCTTATACGCCTTACCAACCAGAAATTTCACAAGGTACACTTCAAGTTATGTACGAATTTCAAACAATGATTTGTCGTATTACAGGCATGGATATTTCTAATGCAACAATGTATGATGCTGCTACAGCTTGTGCTGAAAGTCTTTTGATGGCAGTCAGAATTTCGAAAAAGAATAAAGTTCTTGTATCTGAAAAACTTAATCCTGAATATATTGATGTAATAAAAACTTATTGTTGGGCAAATGAAATAGAGTTGGAATTATTTAGCAAATTACCGGAAAATACTTCTGACTTTGCTTGTGTTTTGGTTCAAAATCCGGATTTCTATGGAGAAATTGAAGAAATTAAGAAACCGGATTGCTTGTTAATAGTTTGTGTTGATGTTTCTTCTTTAGGAATTCTCAAACCTCCTGCAGAAGCTGATATTGTTGTTGGAGATATTCAAACATTAGGTATTCCTATGAGTTTTGGAGGCCCTCATGCAGGGTTTATTGCTTGTAGAGAAAAATATATGCGTCAATTACCGGGACGTTTAGCGGGTAGAACGGTTGATGCAGATGGAAAACCTGCTTATTGTTTGACTATTCAGACTAGAGAACAACATATTAAACGGGAAAAAGCGACTAGTAATATTTGCTCAAATCAAGCTCTTATTGGACTTTGTGCAACATTATATTTAACTGTTATGGGGGAAAACGGTTTCCGCCAAGCAAGTTATTTGTCAGCTAAAATGGCACATAATTTGTCAAATAAATTAGCACAAAAAGGAATAAGAACTCTTAATAAACAGTTTTATAACGAGTTTGTTATTGAAGTTGAAAGTGCAGATAAACTTCTTGCAAAACTAAAAGATAATAATATTATAGGTGGGTTGAAACTTGATAATAATAAGATTTTAGTTGCAACAACCGAATTGACAACAAGTGAAGATATTGACAATTACGTGAAAAGTATTTAATTTATGCTTCAGTAAAAGAATTATAATAAATGGTTATTGAATTATTTTCAGTATCCATTTTTTTTACGTAACAACCGCTCAATAAGAACATTAT
>CAKUQA010000141.1 GCA_934675225.1 uncultured Candidatus Melainabacteria bacterium
CAGTCAAATAATTAGATTAATTTTAAGTTCACAAAACGGTTTTAGAGCTGAAAAATCGGCTCAGGAAATTGCGATGAGATTAAGTTTAATGGTGGAAAAATTCGGAATATCCGAAAGAATAGAAGTTTTAGGACCTACTCCATGCGTAATAGAAAGGATTAATAGCCAATATCGCTTCCAAATTCTTATAAAAAATAAAATGAGTGAAAAAGGACATCAATTTATTTCCGGTTTTATGAACAAAATAATTATGCCAAAAGACATAAAACTTGCAATTGATGTAGACCCTTTGGATATTTTATAACTATTTACAACTATGCGCTTTATTCCAACCTAATTTATCATAACAAAACAAAGGGAATAGATTTTGACACCCTTAACAAACTTTGTAATGTTTTAGAGAGAAATTCTCAAGAAATATTTGAATTTATACCGGATTAGTTATTAATCTACAATACAATTACTAAAATATTTCCAAGGGGTTGAATTTTAGAGAAAAATAATTTATAATATAGACACAGAGTGGTAGTTTCTCAGGCTACCGAAAGCTTTGTACGAAGTCTAAACGGTTCTTAATTATTATATTGAGAGCCGTTTTTTAATACAAATAAAATCATAAATATTAATAATAAACTAATATTAAAATTATCCATACTGACTCCTTTCTAGTCGGGAACCAACCCGAAGTCTAAATTATAATGTAGTTGGTTTCCTTTTCGAATGAGCTTCCTTTTACTCTGTGTTAAAATATTTTTTTAATTTTAATGTACTTTATTAATATATTCTTTTGTTTTTTCACGAATTTGTTTGTCGACTTCAAAAATCTCATCAATTGTCGGATTTTTGATAACTTTATGTTCATCACACATTTTTTTAGTTATTTCGTAAATATTATATAACTTAATTCTGCCATCCAAAAATGCAAACACAGCTTCTTCATTCGCGGCATTCAAACATACAGTTGCAGTACCACCGATTTTGCCCATTTCATAGGCTAATTTAACTGTTGGAAATTTTTCATAATCAGGTTTTTCGAAATCTAAATGAGCAATTTCTGCAAAACTAAAACTTTTTGATTTTATCCCCTCAAAACGTTCAGGATAAGTAATTGCATATTGGATAGGAATATGCATACTAGGCAAACCAAGCTGAGCAATTACACTACCATCAACATATTCAATTGCAGAGTGAACAATACTTTGCGGGTGAACAACAACATCAATTTTTTCGTAATCAAAACCAAAAAGATGGTGAGCTTCAATAATTTCTAATCCTTTATTCATCAATGTTGCACTATCCACAGTAATTTTTTTACCCATATTCCATCTTGGATGTGCAAGAGCCTGTTCTACTGTTGCATTTTTCATGTCTTCCACGGTTTTATGTAGAAACGGTCCACCTGATGCGGTTATAATAAGTTTATCAACCTGCTTAATATCCTTTATACATTGGTGGATTGCACAGTGCTCACTATCAACCGGAACAATTTTAACTCCATATTTTTTAGCCTCTGCCATGACAATATCTCCCGCCATAACAAGAGTTTCTTTATTTGCCAATGCAATATCTATACCATTTCTAATTGCTGTCAATGTTGGTCTTAAACCAATTTTACCGGAACAAGCAACAAGAATTATATCATTTTCCTTATCTGAACAAATCTTTTCCAAACCTTCTGAACCGTGAAAGACTTTGTATGCACTTTCCTTTTCACTTATTGCAGTGGATGATGGAGCATTATGACAAATATATTTAGGTTTAAATTTTTCAGCTTGTCTTTTTAACAATTCAACATTATGCCCTCCAGCAAGAGCAATAATTTCAAATTTATCTTGGAGTTTTTCAATAACTTCTAAAGCTTGTGTTCCAATTGAACCGGTTGAACCGATTATACTAATTTTCTTCTTCTTATTTTCCATGAGTTTTCTGTCTTTTTTCTTGTTGGGCAAGTATGCCCAATATATCGTAACAATTTTTGTTTATAAATAAATAGGTGAACAAGTCATTTCGTTCATTTAGTTCGATTTTATTTTTGTACACAAGCACTTTTAACGAACTTATTTACTTATTGCCTTATTCACCTATTCATTTAGATTTATTTATGCACTTCTGAGTATGGTTTGCTTTCATTTACGTAAGCAGTAACTTGTTTCAAAGCAGGTTTAAATGCATTTACGGTAGAATTTCCACCTAAACAACCACCTGTACAAGCCATAACTTCAATTAAGTTACCTAAATCACAAGCACTATTTTTAGCATATTTTTTCAAATCTCTTACTGATTGTTTGTTCAAACCGTCTACAACAACAGGTTTAACATCAACATCTTCAGGGATAAGAGCTTGAACAGCTTTTGCTACACCGCCTGTAACACAGTAATTTCTAGCTTCTGCAGATGCTTGAACTTTAAATTCACTATCATTACATTCTGCAACTTGAATATCTTTTGCAATCATCCAAGCACCAACTTCTTCATAGTTAATAACATAATCAACATTATCATTGTTAAGTGCTTCGCGTTTTTTAGCAACACAAGGGCTAAAGAAAACAGTTACAGCATCTGGATTTTCTTTTTTAACAATTTCTGCAGTATAATACATTGGAGTTTTTGTATCAGAACGGAACGGTTTCAATTCCGGAATATGTTTATCAACCAACTCATTGTATCCGGCACAACAAGATGTTGTCATGAATTTTTCGCCTTTTTCCATTCTTTCAATAAATTCTGCTGCTTCATTTTTGCTTGTAATATCTGCACCTTGAGCAACTTCATAAACATCAGTAAAGCCAAGTTCCATAATCGCTTCTTTTAACTGAGTTGCAGTACAAGGCAACTGTCCAATCATAGCAGGAGCAATCATAGCAATAACTTTTTTACCTGCTTTAATATTTTTCAAAACGTCAATAATTTGGCTCTTTTCGTGAACAGCACCAAACGGACAAGCTGACGCGCATTTTCCACAAGAAATACATTTATCAAAATCAATTCTTGCATGACCTTCTTCGTCTTTTGCAATAGCACCTACAGGGCAAGCATTTTCACAAGGAACAATAATTCTTTGGATTGCTTGGTAAGGGCAAACTTGAGCACACATACCGCAATTTTTACATTTTTCTGAATCAATATGAGATTTTCCATCATGAACAGAAATTGCGCCAAATCTACAAGTGCTTTCACAAGGTCTTGCAACACAACCTTGGCATAAATCTGTTACATAAATTCTTGAAGGAACACAGCCTTTACAAGCAGTTGTAAGAACTGTCAAAGGATGTTCTTCCGGTTTTTGTCTATTTTCTGCATTTTTTGCAACTTCGGAAAGAAGTATACTGTCATCAGTTTCTTCAATAGAAGCACCAAGTCCTGCAATTGCTCTGTCTCTAAGTACAGCTCTTTCTTTGTAAATACAACATCTGTAAGGAACTTCACTTCCTTTTGGACGCATATCATAAGGAATTAATCTTACATTTTCCTCAAAATTATCACTTAAATAAGCTTTTATTAATCTCACTAAGATTTCTCTTTTCAAGTGAGCTGTTTGTTTAGGGTTATTCACTGCCATAATTTTCTTTCACACCTCATAGCTACTACACATATTTAGATTATGGCATAAACATGAAATTTTTCAAAATAATAGACATTTACTTTTTGAATTCTTCAATTATATTTCTCAAAAGCACAATTTGATTTTCTGAAAGCCCAGACACATCAATATTCTGTTTTTTGTTAACTCCAAGTAAATAATCAGTGGACACCGAAAAAGTTTGAGCAAGTTTTATCAACATATCAAGAGAAGGAAATCTAGATTCTGATTCATAGGCACTTATAATTGATTTTGTCACCCATAACCTTTTTGCAAGCTGCTCTTGCGTAAGATTTTTTTGTTTCCTAAGTGCTTTTAATTTTTTACCAATTTCTATCATTAAATATCTCCACTATTAGTAAACATAATCTATTATTTAAGTTTACGAATGGTAGAGTTTAATAAACCATGAGTTGACAATACTACACAAATTTGGTATGCTTTGTCTTATGGATAACAGTTACAAACAAAAAGCTTTTACTTTAGCAGAAGTACTTATTACTTTAGGAATTATTGGAGTAGTGGCTGCATTAACACTACCATCATTGATTGCAAATTATCAGAAAAAAATTTTGAAAAACCGTTTTATGAAAACTTATAGTGAACTTGCTCAGGCAACAGAACTTTTAAATGTAAATGAAGATATCAATATATTTGAATATGCAAAATCAAATGGTAGTCAAAAAGCTTTGGACAAATTGATGCTACAAATAAAAAAGACTTCAACAATTGAAGGCACAAGAAGTAGTTATAAATTTCTTTATGATGTTAAAAATCCGGATAAACAAACTTTAGCCGGTCAATATTGTGACTACACCACTACTTATGTAAGTGCTAACGGAGTTTTTTATTTAATGGATGATAGCCCGAGCGATAGAAGTATTGCCGACCCCAAATTATGTGTTGATACAAATGGCTATTCTTTACCAAACGCTTTAGGTTATGATTTATTTATTTTCACTTTTACACCGGAAGGAAAACTTGTCCCATTTACATATAAATGGAGTGCAGGCATTATTACAGAAGAAATAGAAGACATTTCACAACAATGCAAATCCAGTAACGGATATTCTTGTAGCTATTTTGCCATCTCAGACAAAAATCCACAAAAACCAAATCAGAATTACTGGGATAACTTTCTAAAATAAATCATTTTTAAATAAAATTTAGAACAAAATTTTTATTGTAACTTTGCCAATTTTTCATCAATTGCTTTGAAAACTTTTTCAACAGTTGCTTCTTTAACAATTTCATCATCAACTTTTACATAAGGAGCTTTTGAAAATTCCCAATCAATTGAGCACAAGCCTAAAC
>CAKUQA010000142.1 GCA_934675225.1 uncultured Candidatus Melainabacteria bacterium
TTCGGTTGATGCTGTCCGTAACGTTTTGGTACGTCGGGTGGTTAATCTCTTCGATTTTTGTTGAAAGGTTGCCGTAACGAACAGAGTTTACTGTGTTTGTAACCATTCCTAAGTAATCATTAATTTTAGACCAACGTTTGCTTGTTTGTCTTGTGATTAAAAACAGAATAACGAAAACTAATATAATACTTAAATTTAATAAATACCAGAGCATGTGTTTTCCCCTCTCTTTATGGTACAATTATAGCAGATAAGGGGCGTTTTGTATATGTTAAATTTACCAAAAACAATTAAAATGGTTATAACAGATTTTGATGGAATAGTTACTGATAATTGTGTTTATATTTCTGATAATGGTAATATTTCAAGACGTTTAAATTTCAAAGATGTAATGGCTTTTTCTATATTGCGTAAAAATAATTATATGATGGGAATTATTTCCGGAGAAGGAAATGCAGCTATAGAAATACTTGCAAAAAAATTTCAAATAGAAGAAATTCATCAAAATATTCGTATAAAAATTGATGTGTTGAAAAAAATTGTTGAAAAATATAATTTGTCTAAAGAGGAATTTGTTTATCTTGGTGATGATATAAATGATTTAGAATGTTTAAATTTCGCAAAATATAAAATTACTGTTCCGCATGCAGTTGAAAAAATTAAGTCTGTAGAAGGAATTCAAATTACTGAAAACGAAGCAGGAAATGGGGCATTTAGAGAGGTAGCAGATTGGCTGGTTGGTTAAAAAATATTTTAGAAAAAGTAAAAACATTAAGTTCTTCTATTGACAAATATAAGGAAGAAACTGTTATACAATCATTACCTTCTTATACCTTTGTTAATCGTGCAAAGGTGCTTATTGAAAAAGGTAAATTTAGTGAAGCGGAAGAAATTTTGTTAAAAGCGCTGGAACTTCCTCAAAAAGATGCACTTGTTTATAAATATCTTGGTGCGATTTATGAAAAACAAGGCAAGCACGACAAATGTGTTGAAGCTTATCAAACGTCTGCAGAACTTAATCCGCAAGACAAAAATATTTGGCAAAGACTTGGCTTTGAACTTGTTACTGTCGGGAAATATGAAAATGCTGTTAAAGCTTTTGATAATTCTAATAAAGTCCAACCGGCGAATAGTGATACTTATACCGGTTGGGGCATGGCTTTAATGAAACAAGGGAAATTTGCAGAAGCTCAGAGTAAATTTATGGATGCCGCAAGGTTTAATAAATATAATTTTACGGCAGTTTTTCTTGGCGCAGTGATGGATATAAAGCTTGGGATGTATGATAAAGCAGAAATGAAACTTTCTTTTCTTGCAAATGTTTGTCCTAATGCTAATAATACATTTGAATTTGCAAGGTTGAAAGCTCTTAAGGATGATTTGGAAAGTGCTATTCATTATGCAAAAAAATCAATTGATTTTAATAACAGAATGCTCCCGTCATATATTCTTTTGGGACAAGTTTATACAGAAAAATATGATTTTGTAAATGCTCAAAAAGCTTTTGAAGATGCTGAAAAAATGCAATTAGGTTGCTCAGCTTTGTATTACGAATGGGGGAAATGCTTAGAAAAATTTAATAAACTTGATGATGCTAAAGTAAGATTGTTACAAGCTTTGGAACAAGATAATGAAAGTATTGAAATTAGAGCATTTTTGGGGCTATGTTGTGCAGAACGTAATGAGATAGAAGAAGCTAAAAGCTTTTTAGAAAAAGTAATAGAAAAGGATGCTAAAAATAAAGTTGCACAGCAAGCTTTGGCTATTATTGATTATGAAACAGGTGATTTGCAAAAAGCTATGGAATATTTCAGAGCAAATGATGAAAGATTTGTTAATGCTTATTACATGGCCAAGTGTTATGAAAAACAAGATAATGATACAAAAGTTAAAGATTGTTACGAATCTGCAATACGTTTAAACCCTTATTATATAAAAGCTTTTGTTGATTATTCAAGGTATTTAATTTCTAAAAACGAGTATTTGGAAGCTCAAAGAAAACTCCGCAAAGCATTGAAAAATGCAACTGAAAATATATTATTGTTAAATTTAATGTTTTATGTCAGCTATATACTTGTCAAAGATAACGTTTGTGAATATAATGTAAAAGAAACAATTTCGATTGCTAATACTATAGAAAAAATAGCTCCCGAGTTGTTTGAGTACCCTGAACAAAAGCAAGAATTAGAAAAGCTTTTGGCGGACTTTTCAGAAAGAGAATAAATTTTGAGAAAAATTATTGTTCAAAAATTCGGTGGAACTTCAGTTGCCGATACAGAAAAAATTAAAAATGTAGCTAAGATAGTTATTAGGGAAAAAGAAAATGGAAATGATGTAGTAGTTGTTGTTTCAGCTATGGGACACACTACAGACTATCTTGTGAAAATGGCAAAAGACCTTTGTGCAAACCCTTCAGGCAGAGAAATGGACATGCTTTTGTCTACAGGAGAAGGAGTTTCAATTGCTTTGCTTGCTATGGCTATTCAGGCGCAAGGCTATGAGGCTGTAAGTTTTAATGCTATGCAAGTTGGAATTATGACAGAAAACGTCCACTCAAAAGCAAGAATTGTAGATATTAAAACCGAAAAACTTAAAGAAAATTTAAAACAAGGTAAAATTATTGTTGTTGCAGGTTTTCAGGGCGTGACAGAAGATGGTGAAATTACAACATTGGGCAGAGGTGGCTCTGATACATCTGCTGTTGCTTTGGCAGCTGCTTTAAATGCCGAAAGATGTGATATTTATACAGATGTAGAAGGTGTTTATACTACTGATCCGAGAGTTGTTCCGAATGCTTCAAGATTGGATGAGATTTCTTATGAAGAAATGTTGGAATTGGCGCATGCAGGTGCAAATGTTCTACATCCCAGAAGTGTTGAAACTGCCAAACAGTTTAATGTTCCAATGCGAGTAAGAAGTAGTTTTAAACTAGATAATTTAGGTACTTTAATTTTAGGAGTTGAAAAAATGGAAATATATAAGCCAGTAACCGGTGTCGCAGCAGATTTGTCTCAAGCAAGAATTGTTGTTTGTGATGTTCCTGATAAACCGGGGGTTGCCGGTAAAATTTTCAGCAAACTTGCTAAAGAAAATATTTCTGTTGATATGATTATTCAATCTTACGCAAGAAAAGTATCTAATACGAATGATATTGCATTTACTATTGATTCTTCCGATTTGCCAAAAACTGTTGAAGCGTTAGAAGCTTTAAAAGCAGAAATTGGAGCTACAGGCGATATTCAGGTTGATGAAAATATTGCAAAAGTTTCAATTGTCGGAGCCGGTATGATTGATAGACCGGGAGTTGCATCAACTATGTTTGAAACACTTGCAAATAATAATATTAATATAAGAATGATTTCGACAAGTGAAATCAAAATAAGCTGTCTTGTTGATAAAGACGATGCTCCAAAGGCTGTAAAAGCTTTACATAAAGTGTTTGAACTTGAAAGTAATGAAATTGCTGAAGTAAAAGGTGATTTGCCTAATGTATAGGTAATCATTTCATAAATTTTATAAGTTTTTGTTTATAATTTCAAGTTTTCTTCTTCGACTTGTTTAACAGCTTTTTTCGCAAAGGTGTCTATGTAAGAGTTTACACGGCCCTCAATATTTTTGTCATGCTCTTTTGTAGAATTGTATGTTTTGCCTGATGCAGAACCGTAAGGAGTTATTACGGTATGCTCAAATGTGTATTCATAAGGTTTTCTTCTATTAAATAAAACTCTGTCGACAGTTTTATCGTTTTCTACTTCCATAAGAACGTATTTTTCTATTTTGTTTTGATATACAGGCTTTATTGTAACAAAATTCCCCTTTTTGTCGGTGACACGGTATTGAGGTGACTCTAAAAGATTGCCACTTTTTTTATTTTTGCCCAGTCATTTTCGATTATTTCGTTTAGTTGTTTCATTATTTCAATGGACTTTTTGGTTATTCCATTTTCAACAATTGGATTCTCTAGTCCTTTTTTGGTGCTTTTAGTCGCTTTAGTCTTAATCTTTCAGTATATATGTTTGCAGAAATCGGATTTACTTTCATTCTATTCCTCCTAAATATTTAAAAATGCATAAAAAACTTTTTTGCTAGTAAGTTTTGTTAAATTGTATAACAAAAAAGGGAAATTTTAATATTAGTGTAGGTGGATTAAACAGCATGCTAAAAAAGAGCCCAAAAGTATTGGGCTCATTGGAATTAAGAATAGCTGGAAGTATGAAAAAGATTTAATGATTATATTTAACTGAATAAGTGTTATTTATACAATTGCCCAGTTCGGTAGTATACAAAATCCATGTAGATAATGTAAAATTATACAATATTGAGCATGCAAATTAATCAAAAAATAATCAAAATAATATCAGGAGATTAATAAGTGCACAATCTACACTTTATGTGGAAACTATTGTTATGATTGAGGTTTGCTAATGCTTTACAAAACTTTATAGCAGGGGTTGACAAATAAATTAATATGGTTTATAGTAAAAGTGTTAAAAGAAGTGTTAAAAAAACACTTAATAACAAAACCTCAGAGAGGAGGAGTAAAATGATAACAATTAATCCAGTTAAATTTAATACAATAAAACCTATCTCTTTTGGAGAAGGAAATCTTAATAATATAACCCCGAGTGTAGCTATTTTATCGCTACAAAATCCAAATGCGAAAATCAACTTTGAGAATGACTTAAATCGTACTCAAAAAGCTGATATGGTTCAAAATCCGAACATGCTTAACGCTTTAGGTGCTAAGCTTCGCAAGACTTATAATATACTATTTTCACCTGACTACGACAGAGCAAGCAGAAGCCCGAAACATATCTCTTTCATGGGCTAGTTTCGGAAACCTTGCTTTCTGATGTCGACATTACCC
>CAKUQA010000143.1 GCA_934675225.1 uncultured Candidatus Melainabacteria bacterium
CGTAAAGTCAAGTTGTGTAGCATGCTTTCACGTCTTATATCAAGGTATCTATATTTTAAACGAACATCTTCTGATACGTTTTCATCATCCAATACGAACGGCAAAGTTTTTGCTTCAGAAAGAATTTCAACAGAAGTTGGATACATTTCAACTTGTCCTGTAGCATATTTTTCATTATATGTTTCTTCCGGTCTGCGAGTAATTTTACCTTTTACAGTAATAACGTATTCAGATCTAAGTTTTTCAAATACTTTGTGTACTTCAGGATTAATTTGAGGGTTTGCAACCAATTGGAAAAATCCTGTTCTGTCTCTCAATTCTACAAATAAAATACCACCTAAATCACGAATAGTAGAAGCCCAACCTGAAAGAGTAACTTCTTCATTCAAGTTATCAAGATTAAGCTCTCCGCAATTGTGGTCTTTAAGTTTGGTTTTAATCATCTTATCTTCCTTTTCTTATATTCGGTACAGACTTACCATTATTCTACCAAAAACATAAAAAAAAGTGAACAAGTATGAAATATTAAAAAGGTTAACGTCTAGCTCTGGTTTTTTGTCTTGTAACTTGCTTTTGAGCAACTTCATCATCGTTGCTGTCTTTATCATAATATTCTTCATCATATTCAAAATCGTCAGGAAGAATTTCAACAATTTGGATTGTAATTATGCATGAAATATTGACGTGTAATTGAGGTGATCTGTCAGGGCGAAATGCAAGGTTTTTTCTATCTTTAACTTCACAGTTTTTTAAAGTTAAGAATTGAAAACCTCCGTTAAGGATATAAAAAAGCATGTTATCAGGGATTGAATTACTAAATCTCATGTTTTCCGGTAATAAAAGCTCTCCTTCAACATATTGGTCATTTGTTGTTATTAAAACTTGCATTCTTGGTAAATTGTTCATTATCATTTTAAAAAATCCCTCTTTTATAAATATCCTTTAGAGTAATTATAACATTTTTTTGTAATTAAATCAATATTAAAAAAGGGCTTTATTGAAAAGCCCTTTTTTTTATTATTTTTTTACTTTCTATCAAGCATTTGTTTTATGCCGTCAACTGATGATAAAATTCCTGTTGCTTCATAAGGCATATAAACAACTTTGTTGTTTTCTCCACTTGTAATTGCAGTCATTGTATCAAGGTATTTCATTGCAATTAAGTATTTATCCGGTTGACCTTTATCTGCTAGGGCATTAATAATTCTGTTAATAGCTTCTTTTTCTGCATCTGCTTCAATTACACGGGCTTGTGCGATACCTTCTGCTCTTAAAATTTCAGCTTGTTTAGCACCTTCAGCAGAACGAATTGCAGCTTCTTTTTCACCTTCAGCTTTTCTGATAGCGGCTTCTTTCAAACCTTCTGCTTCTGTAATAGTAGCTTTCTTTTCTCTATCAGCTTTCATTAATTTATCCATTGATGCCTGAATATCTGCAGGAGGGAAAATATCTTGAATTTCAACACGGTTAACTTTTACGCCCCATTTGTTTGTTGCTTCGTCAAGAGTTGTTCTTAATTCGTCGTTAATTTTTCCACGAGAAGTCAAAGTTTCTTGCAAATCCATTTGACCAACAAGGTTTCTAAGTGTTGTTTGTGTTAATTTTTCAATTGCATCAGGTAAATTTTCAATTTCGTACACAGCACTTTTAGCATCAACAATTTGGAAATATATCAATGCATTAATAGTAATTGAAACGTTATCTCTAGTGATTACGTTTTGACGTGGAAAATCATACATTTGTTCTCTTAAGTCAATTCTATCAACAGGTTTTAGGTAATAGAAATTTCTTCCATCTATACCTTTTTGAGAAACTTTTTTCAAAATTCCTCTAGGAGCTTCTAAAATAGGGAATATGAAGTTTGGTCCTGCTCTAAGAGTTTTTTCATAACGTCCCATTCTTTCAATGATAACTTCTTGTTGTTGTTGAACAATAATGATTCCTTTAAATACGTATATTAATAATGCAACTAATAATATCAATAAAAATAATGTCATTTTTCTCTCCTATATTTTTTCAACTGTTAGTACTAAACTTTCATTTTTTACAATTTTAACTTCACTTCCTGCTGGAATTGTTTCGTCATTCTCTGTACGAGCTTCCCAGCGTTCGTCATAAATAGTGATAGCTCCTGAAAATTTTGTAATCGGTTCAATAACTTTAACGATTTGTCCGATATATTTACCTTCCATTCCAGTCTCTTGATTTTTTGATTCTTTGTTTTTTATCAAAATAGGTCTGAGTAGAAGAATTGAAAGGATAGATAATACTACAAATATAAATGTTAAAACTATCCAACTTTTTATAAATAAAGCTAAAATTGCTGTAATAAAACCTGCTAAAGCAAGGTTTAAAAAGAACATTGACGGAACAACCATTTCAAGGATAACAAATGCCAACCCTGCAATCGCAAAAATTTCCCATAAAACCATATTTTTAACTCCTTTTTATATATGTATTAATATATTAACATATTTTTTAAGAGTCGTCAATTGTACACTAATTTTGTTGTAAGATATATTTATGATAAATTTTGATTCTTTAATGTTAAAAAAATGGCTTGATGAAAATAAAGATTATATATCAGGAGCCAGAATTCAAAAAATTCAGCAACCAACCAGACGCGATTTTGTATTTACTTTAAGGAATAAAGGTGAATCTAGAAAGTTTTATATAAATATAAATCCACAATATTACCATGTGTGTTTTATGAATAAGGAAAATGAAACAAAAAGGCTTATAGAAATACCTAATAAACCTCCAATGTTTTGTATGTTATTACGTAAATATTTGGAAAATGCACTTATTTCAAAAGTAGAACAACCTCCTTATGAAAGAATTTTGGAATTTTACATTGAGACCTATAATGAATTATCTGAAAAAATTTATCTTTGTCTTGCAATTGAATTAATGGGTAAATATTCAAATGTTATTTTGTACAGCTATGATACAAATTTGATAGTCGGATGTGCTCATAATGTTGGAGCTGAAAAAAGTAGAGAACGAGAAATGGCAGGTGGCTTGCCTTATGTATATCCGGCAGGTAGACCGAAAACTTGGTATTACAACGAAAATTCATTAGCTAATATTGATACGGAAAATATCAATTCTGTAATTGATAATTATTATGCTGAATGCATATATGAAGATAAAATTAAACGCTTGAAGGGGCAATATTCTCAGATAATTCAGGCAAAATTAAAAAAAGACAAAAATTCTTTAAAAAAGATGGATTATAAATTATCAAAAGAGTCCGATGGTGACAAGTATAGGTTGTTTGGTGATTTGATAATGGCTAATTTATATATTGGTAAAGATTATTCAAAATTTATAAGAGTGTTTGATTACGAAAATAATAAAGAAATAAATATAGAGCTTGATGAAACTTGTACTCTAAAAGAAAATGCAAACAGGTTTTATAAGTTATATAATAAAGCAAAGACTTCAGTTGCCAAATTAACTGAATTGACAGCAGATTTGAAGAAAAATATTGAATATTATGAACAAATTCTATATTCTATTGATATTGCGGATTCTGTACAAGAATTATCTGAAATAGGGCGAGAAATAGAGCCTAAAAAGAAAGAGAAAAAAGATGATAAATCTGCTGTTTTGCCAATGGAATTAGAAATCGACAGATATAAAGTATTTGTCGGTAAAAACAATAGACAGAATGATTATATTGTTTCGAAATTGTCAAAGGATGATGATTGGTGGTTCCATACAAGAGATTGTGCCGGTTCTCATGTACTGTTAAAATGTGTAAATCCTTCTGATAAATTGATTTTTGAATGTGCAAAACTTGCCAAAAAGTATTCAAAAGGGGCTTTATCTACAAAAGTTGGTGTGATTTACACAAAACGAAAATTTCTTAAAAAGCCGCCAAAGGCAAATTTGGGGTATGTAACTTATAAAAACGAGCAAGAAATAATAATTGATTAGATGGCTAAAACTTTTGACGAAATATTAAAAAAAGTTGAAGATATTGCTATGGCACGTAAAAATGTTATAGCTTTGGTAGATTGTGATTCTTTTTTTGTTTCTTGTGAACAGAAAGTAAATCCAGAATTAAAAGGTAAACCAGTTTGTGTTATGTCTGGGCGTGGGCAGTGTGTAATTTCTCGTTCAAAAGAGGCAAAAAGACTCGGAATAAGAATGGGAATGCCTTATTTCCAAATAGAAGGGCAAATGAAAAAGGCTACTTTTATAAATGCAAACCATGATTTGTATTGTAATATTTCTGAACAGGTTATGTCTGTGTTGAAACAATTTAGTCCAAAAGTAGAAATTTATTCAATTGATGAAGCTTTTGTTGATTTGACTGGCTTAGAAAGACTTTACAAAAAGAATTACTTTGAAATAGCTCAAATGATAAGAGAAGAAATTTTAAAGCAAGTTGATATTCCTGTCTCTATTGGAGTAAGTTCTTCAAAATCGCTTGCAAAACTTGCGTCTGATAAAGCAAAAACGTTGGGAGAAGGAGTGTTTTTAGTTGGTGCCAGAAAAATACTTCATCTTCTTCAAAAAACAGGGATAGACGAAATTTGGGGAATAGGAAAAAATCTTTCTATATTACTTAGAAAAAATGGAATTTTAACTGCTTATGAATTGGTTTGCCAAGACGATGTTTGGTTGAATAAGCAAATTGGAATTCATGGGCTTGAAATGAAGCATGAACTTTTAGGTGAAATGGTGTCACCGGTTTCGAATGAGGAAAAACTTCCAAAATCTATTCAAAAAACAAGTGCGTTGGCAAAATTCTCGTCGGACAAAAATTATTTGAAAAATTCTCTTAATTACCATATTCACAGAGCCTGTGTAAAATTACGAAGAATTAATGCTAAATGTAAAGG
>CAKUQA010000144.1 GCA_934675225.1 uncultured Candidatus Melainabacteria bacterium
GCTTACCTTTCCGTCTTTTAGTGTGCAGTTCGAAAGTAGCGTTTTTAGCAATTTTACTTTCATTTCATCAGAAACCAGCAAATACTTTTGCAACAATTCTACACCACCAAAAACTTTTTAATTCATTGTAAAACATTTGTAACAAAATAAAAGATTAATTAAAGATTATTGGTTATATTACCGATACTCAAATAGTAATTATTTTCATTAGGAAATCATAAGGAACTATTATGGGCGAAAATGTAGGCGGTAACAATCTTTCAATAAAATTGAATAAAGATCAAATTATTAATCTAAAAAAACTTGATAATTTGATAGGGCAGTCTACTGTCGGCTCAATTTGGGATTCTTATGCCGGCGAAGATCATGTTTTACAAAAACAAGAAGTTGAGCTCATTAAGAAAAAATTTATTAATGCGATGTCTGACGGTTCCGTAAATCAAGAAGAACTTAATGAAATTTTTAATGAGCAACGTGCAGTTGATTCAGACGGGCATAAAAAAGATTTCAGCGTAAATTCATTACTTACAACAATACAAGATATCCCTGATGATGGCTATTTACCTGCTAAACAGGCTCAAACTAAAAGCGAAAACACTGAAAATACAACAGATAACAACAATAAAGAAGCCACAACTAAATATAAAATTCAACCTGGTGACACACCTGAAAAATTGGCGGATAAATTAGGCTTAAAAGACGAAGAAGCTAAAGAATTTATTCAACACATGAACCAACAATTAAAAGGACGCAAATATTTTAATGTTGGTGAAAATATAACTTTATTAGGAGAACAGCAAGAAAAAATTGAACAAATGCGTGCTCAAGGGAATTATACCGAAGACGACAAAGAATTGACGACTCGTTTTTCTCAAACAGAGCAAGGACAAAGGCTCAAGGCACAAGCAACAGCCAGACGAGTTAAAGCTCCAAAAACTCACTCGTCTCAAGCTCCAAAATATCCTACTAGTATCCAAAATATTATCAAAAATGTTAATGCCGCAAAAGGTCAATACAACCTTTCTAAAAATGATGACGGCACATATACAATTTCAATTTCCGGTACAAGTTATACTAAACAACATGGTTGTTCAAACTATGTACTAAAATATGATGCCAAAGGCAATAGAATTTCTCAAACAAACAATTATGCCAATGGTAAAGTTTTAGAAGGCACAAAAGGTGCTGACGGGAAATATAAATGGCAAGAAAAAACACCTATAAAAGGTGATGCTTTGAAAATGTTTAATACAATTCAAGGCAATTGGCACGGTCAAGCACAAATTGTTTATACAAAAAACGGCTATAGCATAGTTGCAAGAGGAACTGATTACGAAAAGAAAAATAATATCTCAAACTATATTTACTCGTATGACCGCAACGGAAAACTGTTGTCAAAAAGCAGAACTTATAATGACGGAAAAATTCAAAAAAGCACTCCTAAAAATGGAAAAGATAATTGGATAACAACTAGAGAAGCAAAAGAAAAAGGCTACCTAGACAGATTTACAGATTGGGTATCCGATACTTGGAATGACTTAACTTCTTCAAATTCTACATCTACACCCAAAACAACTAAAAACCAAAGAGCCCAAAGTTCTAAAAAGGTTCAAACAACACAACACCCTGCAACCCAAAAAGCTAAAAAATTAAGTTTTGAAGATAAATGTAGAAAATATCTGCAAATAAATGAATTAGGCTACCCAAAAGGTATTCAAGAACAACTTATCAAATATCGTGAACAAGGTATTGGAGCAACTGTTGAAAAAACACGTACCGGTTTTCGTATAACTCTTGACGAAGATAAAAAATTAAATCTTGGTCAAATGAATCCTGCAAATACTTTATCTGCTATGCAAAGACAAGCAAATAGAGCACTTCCGTTTAATAGAGATCAAAAAACTTTAGATTTTGATAAAGATGGGAACATTGTTCAATTAACTCAGGATTACCCGCATAAAACAGTTACAACTCCTTACCATAAAGGAAAACCTTCTACTTTGTCCCCAATGTTGCAACAAACAGAAATGAAAGAATTTGTTCAATATGACAAACTTGATACATCAAGAACATCTAACGACCACGTTCCTGCTGATTTGAAAATTGAGCTGCCTGAACGCTGGAAAAACGACAAAGATGCTCAAGCTTATGCACAAGCATTTATTAATAATAAACCAGAATTAATGAAAGAATTAGGTCTGACTAATGCTCAATATGACGACCTTGTAAGCCTTGCATTTGGTGTCACTGAACAAGAGACTCACTTTAACAATATAGTTTATGAAGATACGCAAGGAAATCACCACTTACAAGGACGACTTGGTAAAAAAATAGCCGCCAAAAAAGTAGGGCTCTTAAAAGGTGAAAACCATTCTTATGGTGTTGCACAAGTTAACTATTGGGCAACTGCAGTTGGAAATGACCCCAATGACCCTTCAATTAAAGTACTACGTAAACAACTATCCGATTTTGGAATCAATGGACATGAGGATTATGAAAATAATCCTGAAAAAGCTGCTATTGCCCAATTGATAATTTTGAATAACAAACGTAAAACAGCAGAAAGTTCTGAATGGCAAAATTTGATTGCTCAACTCAATAAACGAACACCAAATAAAAATGATAAAATTACAACAGATGATATTACAGCAATACTATATAACGGTGCCGGTAATATTAAAGCAAGAATGCAAGAAGCATTAAAACATCCGGCTGGCACACCTGAAGGAACTTATAATATTAGAACAAACAACAGTGGAAAAGTCGACAAAAACGGAAATACAGTAAAAGACGGTATGTCTTATGCCAGAAATGTTCGTGCTTATCGAGCAGGCATAAAAATAAGTTCTTCTGATACATCTAAAAATCGTTCTGCTGCATTAGGAGCTGACTCACAGAGCAATTATGGCGACTTGGGTATCGTAACATTCATGCCTAATGCTTACTCTGCAAGAAGTATGCCACAAAAAACTGCTGAAACTGTTGAAAATATTGAAAAATATTTCAGTATTTCAAACAAATCTCAAACTGCCAAACAAAAAGCAAATGGAAATATAAATAATAACCAATTAATGAATAACATTATTGCTACAAAATCAAATTCTGAAATTAAAGCTTCTTTAAGCCAAGCAAAAATCAAAGAATTATTAATTGAGACAGTAAAAAATCAAGAGGTAACATTTGGTGGTAATGGCGGTTTAACCATCGAAGAAGCGAAATCAATTCGTGTTGACGATGCTATTCTTATCTTGAAAAATGTCGCATCTTTGCGAAATCAAATTGCTCAAAATAATATCACGGATAAAGCTAAAATTAGAGAATTAGCACAAATAACTGACGGCAAATTCCATTCTTCTTACATGCAAGCTCGCCAAGTTGTAATCAATAAACATGATACTAAAAGTGCACAAGTTCTACCATCGTTTGCCTCTCCTTATGAAGTAAATGAACGCCTTGTAGCACATAGAGATAATATTGTTTCACAACACAGAAGTGCATTTAGAAGGGGAGGAAAAGGCTCATATCAAGCTTCTGCCAATATGTATTCTTCTATGGATGCTCGAGGAGTACATAGTGGATTTAGAGTTGTTGCAAACAAAGGAATTAACCCATATTTTGCAGATGGCACAATGATTTCTCGTAAAGAACGAGAATTTGCGGAAGTTGCATCTGATATTGCTTCAGTTGATTTGGCAAGTGGAGGCCAATGCGCAACAGGTATTAAAGCTGCTTGGCAAAGTGCCGGAATTATAGGCAATAGAAATGAAGTTGTATATCCTCGTAACATCATACGAAAAGTTCAAGCAGGAGAAACTCTTGACAGCATAGCAAATTCTGTCGGTTTAACAAGCAACGAATCAAAAAACAGATATAAAACAGCATTAATTAAACGTTTACAAAGTATGGCAAAAATTGACGCCAACGGCAACTTAATTGTCGGAAAAACTATCAATACCCGTGCAAATATTACAATTAAACAAGGCGACACTTTAGATACAATTTTGCAACGTTGCGGTTATACTCCTTCAAATGGAAAAGAATACAGAAAAAAACTTGCAGAATTAAGAAACCAACTAAAAAAAGATGGTATGCTTGATGCAAATGGCAGACCTACACAATCGGGGGGGGGGCAAAATTCCTTCTCATTCAGTGCTAGAGCTGTTATTAGAAATGGCGATACTGTTGAAACTCTTGCTGATCGTTTTGGTCATACAAATGATAGAGCAAGATATATTAAAAATTTAAATACAGAATTACAAAAAAGCGTTGTACTGGATGAGAACAAAAATCTTATTGCCGGCCGCAATATAATTATTCATAGTGCAGGTGAACCGATTGAAGTCGCAAGAGATTTATCATTGTATATGGATGCACACCCCGAAAAATTTGAACCGGTTAGATACGTTGATACCGGAAAAGGTCAAGCAAGAGAATTAACTGCAGCAGACATAAAGAAACTGCCTGCCGGTATAACAGGTGTATTTATCCCTGGTAAAGGCTATAATGGACAATCCGGTCACGCATTCATTACAAACGGGAATGGTCAAGGATATGCTGATGAAGTTGATAACCTTAACTGGGCAAACTTTGTAAGTGATGGCGACGGCAACGGTAAAGGTGAACACGGCTATGTAAAATATTATCGCTTATCAGCAAGACTTAGAGCTCAATAATTAAAAAGTCAATAGGACGTTAATGCATTAGGGCAATAAGATTAATAGTCATTCTGAGGGCTTTGCCCGAAAGAATCCAGCTAATTAATTGTTTAAGATTGATGGAGTGGGAACCCACCCACCA
>CAKUQA010000145.1 GCA_934675225.1 uncultured Candidatus Melainabacteria bacterium
AAATATGCTTCACCTTTAATTACGCTATCCATTAGATTGTTTCCGGCAGCCTGAACAATATAGTTCAAACTATCACGAGAAAGCGGATCTTGGTGAATAAGTTTTGCAAGTTTTAATTTTGCAAGGTGAAGTTCCAAGTCCTCAGGACATTTTTCAATAGCCTTGTTTATATAGTCATAAGCAAGATAAACTTCTTTATTTGTAGTAATTCCGTTATTTTCGCCACGGTCTTTTGCCATTTCGTAATAAGTATTTGCAAGACCAACAATAGCATCATCATTATATGTAGAATCACCTACAAGTTTTGAATAATAATCAAGTGCTTGGTCATATTTTCTGATATGCAAAGCCATATTAGCAATTCTCAATTTGCTTTCAGAATTATTCGGGTTAATAGCTAAAGCAGTTTTCAATTGTTCCATAGCAAATTCTTCATCAGCACGGTTTTCGTAAATCATTGCAAGGTTCATATAAGGTCTTGAATTTTCAGGTTTAACAAGTTGAGCTTTTTTGAAAGAATTTATTGCAGCAGCTTGGTTTCCTTGTTTCAAATATAATTCACCTTGTAAAGTTAATGCAGGAGATGAATTTGAGTTCACATGCAAAGAGTGGTTAACCCAAGTCAAAGCTTTTGAATAATTTCCTCTACGAGTTTCAACCTGAGCCATGTGATACCAAGCAGTCGGATTATGAGTATTATATTTCATAGCACTCATAAAACTTCTTTCAGCACCATCCAAGTCACCATTCATCATTTTTACAACACCAACATTATCATGGGCATTTGCAAATCCAGGGTTAATTTTCAAAGCTGTATTAAACAAATCCAATGCATCATTTCTGTTACCAAGTTTAAGAGTTGCAACACCCATAGCGTTGTATGCCTGATAATATTTTGAATCGATATTAACAGCAGTAACAAATTCTTTTATTGCAGAGTTAATCAAACCTCTTGTTGTTTTAATATAATCAACATCGGAAGCTGTTTGACGTTGCATATAAACATACCCTTGAGCATAGTGTAAAATTGGGTTTCTTGGAGCTTTTTTCAATAACTTATCCAACTCAAACTGAGCAGGTTCAAGTTTGTGTTGTTTAGCCATAGAAACAGCTCTTAAAGCCTGTAAATTTATATCATTCGGCTTAGCTTCAATCATTTCTTTTAATTTAGCATCTGCTTCATCACAATGATTATATTCAATCAATTTTGCAATCTCAGGATAAGGCTGAGAAATTGATTTAACAGTTGCTACATTTTGTTGGGTATAAATGTTTGGAACACTTGTAGTGCTTCTTTGTACTTGCGCCTGTAATTCTTTTGCATTAACTTGCGTAGATAGGGCAGCCATAACGACAATTGATGATATCAATAATTTTCTATAATTCATTTTATCTCCTGCAGGATAATTTAATTATTTTAATTCTTATAAAAGTATTGTATAATACTATTTATAAAAAAGCAATAATATAAATGTAGTAGAAAACGTATATATAAAGGCGATAACATAATGGGAATTAACACGAATTCAAAACAGGATTTAGAGGATTTTAAATCTTACATAATAGCAGAAAAAAACTTTTCGGAACATACTGCAAAGGCTTATTGTTCGGACATTTTAAGTTTTCTTGTATGGATGGATGAAGAATCTTGTGAAGATGTTAATTTCCCAAAAATAAGAGATTATATACACTTTATACAAAAATTTAATTACAAGAAAACAACTATTGCAAGAAAAATAGCTTCGTTAAGAACTTTTTACAAATATTTATACAGAGAAAGAAAAGTCGACTCAAATCCTGCACAAAACTTAAATAACCCAAAACGTCCAAAATCACTTCCTAAATTTTTAACTCCTGACGAAGTGGAACAGATTTTAAATAATACAAAAATAGAAACACCTGCAGGTTACAGAAACAGAACAATATTAGAATTACTTTGGGCTACAGGAATGCGTATTTCAGAACTTTCAGGATTAAATTTCGGAGACTTAAACCTTGAACATAATGAAATAAGAGTTTTTGGTAAAGGTTCAAAAGAAAGAATAATCCTCGTTACGGACAGAGCCAAAAATTATCTTGAAAGATATATCGAAAGCGCCAGAGCCTTAATACCAAAGGGATTCCCTGTACCTCCGCAAGACGAAAATTCACCTGTTTTTATAAACAACACCGGATACAGACTACAAACTCGAACAGTAAGAAATGTTATCAATGAAGTTGTTGAGAAAATTAATCTTCCAAAACACGTGACACCACACGTTTTTCGACACAGTTTTGCAACACATTTAATAGAAAACGGAGCTGATTTAAGAATTGTTCAAGAACTATTAGGACATGCAAGTATCTCTAATACCCAAATTTATACACATGTATCAACTCAACATCTGAAAGAAGTTTATAATCAAACGCACCCAAGAGCTTAATAATAAAAATATTAGTTCTACATTAAGCTATTAATGTTCGAAACTCAATAATTTAAATCCGCGTTTCTTCTTCTCTAACTCTCTATCAGGCAACTCATAACACTTGATACAACGAGCTTCATAAGTTTCATCTCCACCAATCATAATTAATGGAGAATTTTTGTCTGCCGGTTTTCCATCAACAAGTCTTTGCGTACGCGTCGCATTTTCGCAGCCACACTTCATACAAACAGCATGAAGTTTATGAACCTCTGTTGCTATACACATTAATTCAGGCATACTCCCAAAAGGTTCGGCTTTAAAATCTAATTCTAAACCGGTTCCAATAATTTTTTTACCTTCATCCATAAGTTTTGAAATAACTTTAACAATATTTGAATCAAAAAATTGCAACTCGTCTATTGCAATAACTTCATCTTCCGGTTTCACAATACTCATAATTTGAATTGCATGCTTAACCTTTATCGCATCAAGCCACAAACCGTTTCTTGATTCAATGTAATCCCCTTTAGCCCTTGTATCAACTTCCGGTGAAATAACTTTAACCTTCCTTTTTGCAATAATAGAACGCCTTACACGTCTCAAAAGTTCTTCTGTTTTTCCACAACTCATCGGCCCTGTTATTAATTCAAAACTATATCCGTACATTATATTTCACCACCATTTAAAAAATTAACCCTATTGGGTTCCCAAATTCTCCTTTTGAACAATTATACATCTTTAAAACTTATTTTTAAAGTAAATTAATGTAAAATTTTGTCACGCAGCTTTTTTAATCCGGCACCATAAAAATATCTTAATTGTTCAGGGAAATTATCTGCAATATCAATCATATACATATCATGCACGGCTAAAGCTTTTAGTAAAAACGCAATTTCAGAATTTTTCGTCCATATCGCTTTAGGATTTTTATTTTTGTTAGGCTGAGTCATGCCAAAAAGTCCTTCGCTTTCGTCAACGGCAAGAAATATAAATTTCCCGTTAACATAATAACCTAACATAGGCACTCCGGAATGTTCAAAAACTGCTCCAAAATTACAAATAAAGTTATCATATTTCACAATTTTGACATCTAATCCTCTGTTATATGCATCTAAAAGATGTTGTTCAAGATGTTTAAAATCTTCTCCCCAGAGCTCAATATAAATATCTTTTTTGGCATTTTTAATTATTTCAATTGATTTATCTATAATTTTGGTTCTACCATTAACTGAAAGTATTGGTTCAGTATATTCTTCTTCTTTTATATCAGGAAGTTTTTTCTCTAAAAAATTAATTGTTGAATCGAATTTTCTTTTATAACGTTTTGTCAATTCTTTAGGTTTTATTGGTGTATACGTTATCGGTTTTGAATTTGAACCTAAAACTATATTCATGCTTTCTAGGTTCTTAAGAGTATCATAAGTTCTTGATTGAGGAATATTTGCTAACTTGCTGATTTCATAACCAGTTGCAGGAAATTTTTTCAAAAGTGCTATGTAAACTTTTGATTGATATTCGTTAAAACCAAGTTCTTTTAGTTTTTCAACAATTTCATCCATAAAACGAGTTTAGCGGATTTTTTCACTTTTGGCAAGAATTTTGAATAAAAAAGTTGAATAATTTTTAGTTTTAGAATAAAAAACAACTAAAAAAAATAAAATACTTGCTATTTTATTTTTTTTATGCAAAACTAGGAACTGTCGACGAAAGTTGATAAAATTAAATAATTTAGAAATATGGCAAGGTAGCTCAGCTGGTGAGAGCGCACGGCTCATACCCGTGAGGTCGAGAGTTCGAATCTCTCCCTTGCTAAATAAAAGAGACAGGTTTTATGCCTGTCTTTTTTATTTAGCTTGCTGTATTTTAACGACCAGTTTGGCTTGAACGGATAGAAGTATTATTGTATATTAATATAAGAATGAGAAAGTGGGAAATGGGGGCGAGATTGACTTTGTGTTTGAAATAGAGGCTAATTTTGAGAATTGACAAAAAGTACTCCAAATTATACTTTTTCTGTCCCAAATTGTACTTTAAAATTCTGAGGTTAAACTTGTCATAAGCCTGTAATTTAAATATAGTCTAAAATTTAACGATTTAGTACAAAATGCAACGAAGTATAATTTAGTCAAGGCGGAACCAAAGGAGGAACCAAGTTCCCCCTTAAATTTTAAAACATAGCCATTTCAAGAACCAAATCAAAGTCAATAAAATGTTATTTTGAAATATTTTTAGTGGCTTTGAGGTATATTTTTAAAATTTTTCAGCAAAAATATCTACAAAATTTAGACAATTTTGGCAGGATTTTGAACAACAGTCAAGAAAAAGGATAATTAAAATTTAATCAATTACCTTTTTCGGTTTTTCCATTCTATCTACATAAGCT
>CAKUQA010000146.1 GCA_934675225.1 uncultured Candidatus Melainabacteria bacterium
TTGAACTTGCCAATTGTGGTGAAAAAAGTGATGAAAATACGGAAATATTAATTGAAGGACTTTTTGTTACGATTACAAATGTGAATTTTGATAATTGTGCTATTGCCAAATATCTTGAAAAATCAAAGCAAGCTAAAAAATGTGATACACAGTTTAATGTCAAAACGATTTGGAATTGCGAGGAAGATATTCGTAGTTTAAAATCGCTAATATTATTTGGTTTAAAAGGTATGGCAGCTTATGCACATCATGCAAGAGTTCTTGGTTATAAAGACGAGGTTGTTGATGAATATTTTTATGAAGCTTTGCAGGCTATTGTAAAATTTAATACAGTAGATGAACTTTTGCCAATGGTTCTAAAAACAGGTGAAATTAACTTAAAATGTATGGAGCTTTTAGATAGGGCGAATACTGAAACTTATGGAAATCCTGTTCCAACAGTTGTTTCAACAAATATTGAAAAAGGTCCGTTTATTATTGTATCAGGACATGATTTAAAAGACTTAGCTTTGTTATTGGAACAGACAAAAGATAAAGGGATAAATGTTTATACCCATGGTGAAATGCTTCCGTGTCACGCTTATCCGGAATTGAAAAAATATTCTCATTTAAAAGGGAATTTCGGTACAGCTTGGCAAAATCAACAGAAAGAATTTGACAATGTTCCTGCTCCGATTTTATTTACTACAAATTGTATTATGCCTGTAAAATCAAGTTATAAAGACAGGGTGTTTACGACTTCTGTTGTTGGCTTTCCAGAGTGTAAATATGTTGATAAAGACTTTACTCCTATAATTGAAAAAGCTTTAGAGCTTGGTGGGTATAAAGAAACAAAAAAAATGACCGGAATAAATGGTGGAGATGCTTTGACTGTTGGTTTTGGGCACAATACAGTATTATCTGTGGCGGATAAAGTGATTGAAGCTGTAAAATCCGGAGCAATAAAACATATATTCTTGGTTGGTGGTTGTGATGGTGCAAAGGTCGGAAGAAATTATTACACAGAATTTGTAAAACTTACACCTAAAGATACATTGATTTTAACTTTAGCTTGCGGAAAATATCGTTTTAATGACATGGATTTGGGTAAAATAGGAGATTTACCTAGAATACTTGATATGGGGCAGTGTAATGATGCTTATAGTGCAATCAAAGTTGCAAGCGAATTGGCAAAAGCTTTTGACTGTTCTGTAAATGATTTACCTTTGTCCATGGTTCTTTCTTGGTATGAACAAAAAGCTGTTTGTATTTTGCTTACACTTTTGTATCTTGGGATTGAAAATATTCGACTTGGACCTTCACTTCCTGCATTTGTATCTCCAAATGTTTTGAAAATTTTGGTTGATAAGTTTAAAATAAAACCGCTTACAACTCCACAAGAGGATTTAAAAGCAATTTTATCTTAATCTATAAAGATAGGAACCGAGATATTGCAAGATTGGAAATATGTCACCGATCTTGCAATTTTTTGCTTTGCGCTGAATTACAGGAATTATTATCCCATCCCTTGAGGGGGCGAGGGGAACTTTTTGTCATGTTGAGGCGAAGCCGAAACATCGCATGGCTGGTAAAATATTTAGGAGATTCTTCGCTTCGCTCACAATGACAGTAAAACCTTATTGCCCTATCGCCCTAATGCCTTAATTGGTTGTCCTTCGCGGACGGCGGGAACTTTTTATGTAAAAAGTTCCACAAAACCATCCACACGCTTCATTCACTAATAACTAGTAAGTTCAATAAGAAAACAGTCAAACTCGCTTCGCTCAAACAATGACTGTTTTTGTCGTTTATTTCACTAACAACTTATTGTTCATTCCGCTATCGTGGCATTGTAGAACTCCTCACCATACCCTGCTTGGTTGTTCGCCCTCAGCTCACAATCCGCCTCCTCATAGGGGAGAGGGAAAAAATTCTTCGCTTTGCTCAGAATGACGATTATCGTCACTCTGAACTTGATTCAGAGTCTATCAATTAGTTCTCTCCATTAATTAGGCGATGGAATGGTTAGAAGTGTTGGAAATATGAAAGAAAGGAACCTACCTAATAAGGTCTTTTCACGTTTCACTTCTCACTTTTCACTAAAGTTGCACTCTATAGACTTAACGCCTTAAAGCCTTATTGCCTTATATTTAATATTTTTTATCTTGCAAAAGTCAAAAAAAATGCTACAATAAAACTGTTAAAATTTATGTTGTGCCAATCGGAACGCAACAACACACAGTAGAGAGGTTTTTATATGACTATTGAACAAATAAGAAAAGAACACGAACTAATTGACTTATTCTGTAATTTGGCAGAAGTTCCATCTCCATCTATGCACGAAGAAAAAGTTGCAGAGTGGATAAAAAATTATTGTGATAAAAATAATATTAATTGCAAATTAGACAGTTTTAATAATGTTGTTATCAATATACCTGCAACAGATACAACAAAAGCTCCTATGATGCTTTCAGCACACATGGATGTAATTGGAGACGACAGCCCTGTTAAAACTTTCCTTGATGAAAATGGAAACATTCATGCGATAGATAGAACTCTTGGCGGAGACGACAAAGCAGGTGTTGCGAATGCACTACTTTTTGCCAAAGAACTTGCTCATAGCGATATTAAGCACGGTGGATTAGAAGTAATGTTCACTCGCGATGAAGAAAACAATCTTTCAGGGATTAGAAACGCAAATCTTAAAAACTTCAAATCAAAATATGTTTTAGTTTTAGATAGCGATACACTTGGACAATGCGAAATTTCAGGAGCAAGCTATACTCTTGCCAAAGTAAAAGTTCACAGTTTTAAAGGTGGTCACTCCGGTATCGATATTGGAGACAAAAAACGTGCAAATGCTGCAAAATTGATAGCAGATTTAATCTCTAATCTCCCTCAAGGCGTTTTTTATGAGGAGGACGGACATGTTGTAACTTCTTGTAATATTGGCGGAATTTCTGCCGGTAACATCAAAGTTACAAATATTATCAACACAGATGCTCAAGCTAACTACTCAATCAGAAGTTCCAGCCGCAAAAAAGAAGAAGAACTTAAAAGCAAAATGTCTTTAACTGTTGATGAGTTCAATATAAAAAATAAAGAAATTGCAAAAGCAACTATTGAGTTTGAAGAACATCTTCCACCTTTTGAAAAAGTTGATGATGATTATATTCCTACAATTTTTGAAAAAGCAGCTAATAAAGTTGGTGTAAAACCGGATATTACATCATTCCACGCCGGAGCAGAAACTCATATTTATGCAAACGAAACAAATGCTAATGAAGAAAAATTCGTGCCATATTTAATTGGCCTTGCAACCGTTTGCAACATGCATTCAAAAAATGAATATCTTGAATATCAAACAATTCTTAAAGGCCACGAACTTTTAACAGAGTTGTTTAAAGAATTTAACGAATAAAAAACAATATTAAAATAATTATTAAACTTAAATTTGTTAGTACCGCAATTTATATATATTGCGGTACTAATGTTTTTATACGAAACAATCTTCAATATATCACTTAACAAAAGAAAATCTCATTAAGCTAATGTGCTATGAAAATGCTTTAAATGAACGTTCTACGTTCTTATCAATTACACTTTTCAATGATTCATATTCTGTTTGTAAGGCATTGTGTTCGGTATCGAGTTTTTTCAAATCTTGATCATATTTTTTGTCTTGATTTTCTATTTCTGTTGTTGTGTTTTTGTATTTAACTTCTGCTTTTGCAATTGCAGTTTCATCCTCAACAGCAACCATATCTGACGTGCTGGAATAAGCAGTTGCATTCCAATAAAATCCTTCTGCACTCATTTCCGGAGTTTTTGCACTATCAGTTGAAGGATTGAAATATGAAGCTTGTTTTAAAGTAACAACACCATTTTTCAATGCAAATGTCAACCAATCATTACTTGTCAACAATTCATCATCAATAACTTTATAATTTTTACCGTTTTCATTTTTTGAATTACTATCTACAACAAAATATGTTTCTCCATTTGTATTAGTTTCTTCTTTAACTTTGTTAGCAGATTCAGATCCGTTCATCATATACCATAAGTTGATATACCATTGACCTTTGTCTTTATCATTTACAACAAAAGGATATGTTGGTTCATCCGGAGGAGTAGGTTCAGGCTCTAATGTTGGTTTTTCAGTTGTTAGTTTTTTCATATCGCCATCAGTAAAGTTGATTAATGTCTCTCTCATTTCCTCTTTATCTGGTGATAAATTTTCTAATATATAATATAAGTCAATTGCTTTTTCTTTTAATGTTTTTTTAGAATATGTTCCATCTGCATTTTCTTTATAATCACTTTTTAATAATTCAAATTCAGTCGGAGTTTTTCCTGCTTTTTTTATTTCTTCCAAACTATTATTTTCTTTATCCTGAGACAGATCATCCTTGCCATCACATTTTTTATCAGCCATTTTCGCACTTATAACTGCAAATTGTTGTTTTTCTTCATCTGTAGAATGGCTATAAGATCCACCAGTAGAACCTTCCGAAGAAAATTTCTTGCCTGTAGTTGTAGTATATTCATGAGCTTTTGGAGTTGTACCATCATAATCTAATAACAAATCCAACAAATGTATATAACAACTACTACTCCCATTTAACGCCTCATTATAACAATAACCACCTTGAGTATTTGGTTCTTCACTTGTTCCAACAATACTGCTAAATGTTTTATACAAATCCGGTTGATCTTTTGTTGCTTCCCACTCTGCATACAATTTATCATAATTTGGTTTTGTTACTGTTTCATAAGTTTTTTTATCTTCTAAATATTTAGCATATAA
>CAKUQA010000147.1 GCA_934675225.1 uncultured Candidatus Melainabacteria bacterium
TCCTGAAGGTTTGATAAAAGATTTGATTTCATTGAAAAAAAGAGATAGCAGTAATGTTGAAGATACAAGATATGTATATTTTGATATTTTCTTAACTTTATTGCAAATTATTCCAAAAACTTTAATTTTTATTGAAGATTTTGAAAAAATTGATTCAAGTTCTTATGATGTCTTGAAATATTTGTTTGAAGCTTTTGAGCAGCTTGATATTAGTTTCTTGATTTCTTACAGCAAGGACTTTGCTTTGCACAAAGATTGTCATTTCTTGTTAAGCAAACCATATTATACTGAAATTACTTTAAAACCAACATCTTTTGAAAAATTAATTGATGAAAACAAGATTTTCTATAAAGATATTTTGAATAATTTCTATTTCCAAAGAGTAGCCAAATATGCTTGCGGTAGTAGTTTGTTTATTGATATTGCTATTCAGTACTTGATTGAATCTGGAGTTTATGAGGCTGATGAAGATAGTGTCAAAATGGTTGACGCAAAAACGATTATTATCCCGTCTAGTTTGGATAAACTTGTTGCAAGACGATTGAACTTGTTGCAGGATGATGCTGATGCGATGAAATTTTTGACATCTATAGTTCTTTTGGGAACCCGTATTGATATGGGTACTATAAAGAGTTTAGGATATGAAAATCTTGATGATTTGATTGAAAAATTGTCAAATATGGGATTTATTTATCAGTATAACAATTGTATTTATTTCCCTAATTATAATTTGTTGCGTGATAATTTGCTTGAAACTATCAGTAAAATTTATTTGGAAGAAGTTGCAAAAGAATTATTTGCAAAAGTATTCAATGATGATATGCCAAGCCCTGTAAAAGCTTATTTATACGGTTTACTACAAGAAATAGATAATGAACGTAAACAGTGGGAAGAACTTGCTGAGATAGATTTGTCGCTTGGTGATTTTAATGCGTATTTGAATTGTGAAAATAAAATAATAGAGCTTCTTAATAAAAATGAAGATCCAGAAAAAGAGGAAGAAATAGAAGCTTATAAAAATGAATTGTATGAAAATATTTCAAACAATTTATATGATTATATTCCGGATAAAACATCCGATATTGCAGAAGCAACATTGAAAAATCTTGAAAAATCAGCTAATGCAGACAAAATAATTCAATTATGCAATAAAATGATTAATGGAGCTTTGTTTGCAGGAAATTATAATCATGCACTTGAGTTAACTCATAAGGTTTTGGCTTTGTTGCCACCTTCTTCTCTAAATCCGAGTGATGAAAATTTTAATAATTACTTTTTCTTGATGTCAGTAATTCATATTCAAATACTGTTCAATATTGGTGCATTAATGGATTGTTTGGATATTGGTTACAAAGTATTGAATATTGTTAATTCTCAAAATATCAGTATGTTAAAGCCGGAATATATTTCTGAGGATGATTTCCAGTCATTGATAGTTGATGCAGCCGGTTATGTTGCCTTGGCAAATGTTTTGTTGCTTGGTGGAAATGTTGAAGAATTTTTACGAATTTTAAGGGCTGATTTGAATTGTATTCCAAAATCTTATGATTTATTTATTGTATTGCAAGATTTAATACATGGACATCAGATATCAGCTGTTGATATTCAAGTTGATGATAATGATAGATTTGGCAGTGTTATTTATAATATTATAAAAGCTTTTGTTGAATTGGATGGGGATTATACAAAATTCGCAGAAAATATATATAGAGCTAAAATTTTTGCTAAAAATAACCGTTTACATCAGTTAGAATTGTTCTGTGATTTGATGATTGGTTATTCTTATATGAAATTGGAATCATTTAAAAAAGCTGATTCTATAATTTATAAAATTATTAAAGAAACAAATAAAAATGGAATGACTACTTTGTTATATGTCGCTTGGTTTGTAATGAGCGAGTTACATTTGAAACAAAATAAATATGACGTTGCATTTGGTATAATAAATAATTCATTAATTCAATTAGAAAAAAACAATACAACGAGTCCATATTTATTAATGTTGTTTAAGTATAATATGTTCAAAGTAATGATGTTTAAAAATCAGTATGATAAGGCTGAAATTTGTATTAACCATGCAAAATATATTACTGACAGATATGGAATAAATTTCTTATTTGATACTGATGCTTCTCATTACGTTGCAGTTGAAGAAAATGAAGAAACGGTTTCGGAAAATGATATAGTTACTCTTGATGAGTTTGAACAAATTGATTCGGGAAGTGAGGCATAATGAAAATTTTATTTGCAGCAGCAGAAGTAGCACCTTTTTCAAAAGCAGGTGGTTTAGCGGATGTAGTAGGAAGTTTGCCAAAATATTTGGAAAAAGATGCAGAGATAGCTATTTTTACACCATTACATGGTTTAATTGATGTAAATAAATGGGGAATTAAAGAACTTGAAAATTCTGAATTGTGGCTTACTTTTGGTGGAATGGGGCATAAGTTCAGATTGTTTATGTGTAAATTACCAGAGACTAATATAAATGTATTTTTTGTTCATAATGATTGGTATTTCTCTTGTTTTAAAGAGGTTTATCCAAAGTGGCTAGATACAAAATATGAACATGAAAGATATATCGCATTTTCTTTAGCAACTATGGAATATGCAAAATTATTAAACTTTAGAGCGGATGTTATTCATGCAAATGATTGGCATACAGCTATGATTCCTGTTTATTTGCATAGTAATTACAGATTTGATGAATTTTGGAAGAATACAAAATCAGTTTTTGAAATTCACAACTTGGCTTATCAAGGTGTTTGGTTTGAAGATGTTCTTGATTTTGCGAATATGAGAAAAGATATTGTATATAATGAACATGGCGTTGAACATTATGGAAAAGTCAATTGGATGAAAGGTGCAATTAATTATTCAGATAAAGTTATAGCCGTTTCTCCAACTTATTCAAGAGAAATTTTAACAGGAGAATACGGTGAAGGAATGGATTATACTCTTAGAATGAATCAAGGAAAGCTGGTTGGAATTCTTAACGGAATTGATTATGATGTGTTTAATCCAAAAACAGATAAAACTATTGTAAAACGTTATGATGTAAAATCAATAAAAAATAAAAATGAAAACAAGAAAAAAGTTTGTGAAGAATTAGGGCTTGAATATAATCCTGAAAGACCACTTTTTGCTATGGTATCAAGACTTGTTGGACAAAAAGGCATTGATTTAATCAGGGATTGTCAGGATGAATTAAAAAATGTCAATGCTGATTTTG
Organism: uncultured Candidatus Melainabacteria bacterium; assembly: GCA_934675225.1. Lineage (GTDB taxonomy): Bacteria > Cyanobacteriota > Vampirovibrionia > Gastranaerophilales > Gastranaerophilaceae > Stercorousia. The sequence continues at coordinate 3,230 of CAKUQA010000147.1, forward strand.
TATTTTTAGGTAGCGGAGAAAAGGATTATGAAAATCTTTTGATATGGCTTTCAAATAATTCTTCTAATATTCGTGCTTATATAGGTTATAGAAATGATTTGGCAAATCAAATTTATGCTGGAAGTGATTTTTATTTAATGCCATCAAAATTTGAACCTTGCGGTTTGAGCCAATTGATTGCTATGCGTTATGGTTCTTTGCCTGTTGTTAGAGCAACCGGAGGTTTGGAAGATACTGTAACAGGTTATCCTTTGGATAATTCAAACGGCTTTAAGTTCTGGGGATATTCTGCTTGGGATATGATGCAGGCTATTTATTGTGCATTGGGTGTTTATAATGATAAGTATACATTTAATGCTATGCGCAAATCAGCTATGGAGTCAGATTTCTCTTGGAAAAAGAGTTCTGCAGAATATTTAAAACTTTATAAAGAATTGGCTTGTATTTAATTATAAATAATTTGACAAGTTAAAGAATATGGCACAAAATTAGATTATGCAGGCAAGTAAAATAGATTATTTAAAATTGCATATATCTGTATTATTATCTGGATTTACCGGACTTTTTGCGAAACTTATTTCATTGAATGAGGTTATGATTGTCTGGTATAGGATGTTGTTTGCATTTTTATTTTTTGTTTTAATGCTTGTGTTCATGAAAAAGAAACCTGTTGAAAATGTTAAAGATGCATTGAAAATAACCGCACTAGGAGCTTTGTTAACCCTACATTTAATTTTCTTTTTCGGAAGCATGAAGTATGCTACATTGTCAATTGGAGTTGTTTGTTATTCTCTGGTTGGCTTTTTTACCGTACTTTTAGAACCTCTTATTTTAAAAACAAAATTCTCTTTTGTAGAGCTTTTTTATAGCTTAATTGCCGTTTTTGGAATTGGTTTAATATTTAATTTTGATACAAGTTATAGATATGGAATTTTGCTAGGAGTGATATCTGCAGCATTATTTGCGCTTTATACATTGTATAATAAAACAATTCAGGTAGGAAAATCTTCGCGTAGTATGTTGTTTTATGAGTTATTGGGTGGAGCATTATTTATGTTGGTATTTTTACCTTTCTATATTCCAATTACTCACACTACCAGAATTTTACCTGTAGGAATAGATTGGTTATGGATATTTTTACTTGCAATATTTTGTACTGTATTTTTGTATTTATTATATATAGATGTTTTGAAGAAATTATCAGCATTTACAGTGAGTCTTGCCGGAAATTTGGAACCTGTTTACGGAATTCTGTTAGCTGTAATCTTTTTAGGTGAAGCAAAAGATTTTACTATATCTTTTTATGTTGGAATGTTGCTTATATTGTTTTCAGTATTTTCTCAATCTTTTGTAAAGATTAAAACATTGAAAAAAGATTAAAAATAATGTATAATAAAGAAGTAATATTTTAAAAAGAGAGGATTTTATGGAAAGATTTGAATTAAATGCCCAAAGTGGCACGCTCATCGGGGGGGGGGCAATCGCCGCATAACCTCTCATAATCATGGTTTTAGACAATTTGAAGT
>CAKUQA010000148.1 GCA_934675225.1 uncultured Candidatus Melainabacteria bacterium
ACAAAGATTTAAACGAAGTATCAAAATGTATTAACAGAATGATTGAAGCTCTTAACGATAGAGAAAAAATGATTGTAGAATACCAAAATGAACTTATGCGTCAGAACAAATTATTGGAATCTGTCATAAACTCTTTATCTGACGGAATTTTAATTATTAATGACAAACACAATATACTAAGAGCAACTCCTCAAATTATAGAATGGTTTGGAACTAAAGGACAAGAAATTATTGGTTCTAACATATTTGAATATATTCAAATCAGTGATGATACTCCGATTGAACGCACTAAAAATAAAGATGTTTTTATAAAACATACACCGACTAATAATTTTATAATGCATACAATAAAACTTTCACTTGATGATGACAAAAAAAGATATGTTATTTTAATCAAAGATGTCACAAATGAACGAGAAATAGAAACTCTTAAAGAAGATTTTGTTGCAACTTTAACCCATGACCTTAAAGTTCCAATCGTTGCAGAATCGAATATTATCAACTTTTTACTCAATGGAACTTTTGGAGAAATTACAGAAAAACAAGAAGTTGCACTTCTCAATATGAAAAAATCTAACCAAGAATTAGTTGAACTTGTACAAATAATTCTTGAAACTTACAAAATTAAAGAAACAGGAATTAAGCTCTTAAAAGAAAATATAATGCTCAACAACTTCATATCTAATATTATTGAGAGCACTCAACCAATTGCAAACAGCTCAGGAATAACTATTTATTTCACACCATCAAGAGATATTAAAGTTACAGCTGACCCTATGCAATTGGAAAGAGTTATAAAAAATTTAATCTCAAACGCAATCTCTCATAGCAACACAAAAGACAGAATTGACATAAAAACAGGAGAAATCCCAGGATACATAACAATTTCTGTTATTGATTACGGACAAGGTATTCCTCCAAAAGAAGTTAAATTGATATTTAACAAATACTATTCTGCCGCAAAAAAATTCCGTAAAATTGGTACAGGTTTAGGTTTGTATTTATCGCAACAAATAATTAAATCTCATGGCGGTGAAATTACCGTAAATAGTGAAGAAAATGTAAAAACTGAGTTTTGTATAAAATTACCGTTATAAAACCTGATAAATATTTAATTTGCTTTATGCTATAATCCGACTATGCTACAAAAAGTTTTATCATTATTAGATTGGATTTATAAAAAGAAATGCTATTTTTGCAGAAGTTCAAATGAAGCTGTAAAAATGTGCTCAAAATGCTATGATGATATGGACTTTCTTCCAGTTCAAATCAATAGAATAGTTGAAGGTAAAAAAGTATACTGTGCAGGTGTATATTCCAAAAATTTACAAAAACTAATTCGAGGTTTAAAATATCATAATCAAAGGGATTTAGCATATTATCTTGCAAAATTTATGGCAGAATATTTTTCAAAAATAACAGATAAAACAGATTTTGAAATCATACCTGTTCCAATTTATCCCAAACGAGAGAAAAAACGTAAATATAACCACATGAATTTAGTTGGAGAAGAATTTGCAAGATTAACTTCAAATACTCTTAATACAAGTTTAATCAAGCGTGTTAAAGATACAAAACCTCAATATAAACTAAAACGTAACGAACGAATAAAAAACCTAAATGGTGCATTTAAAGTAGATAAAACAAACTTTCACGGAAAAACTTTATTACTAATAGACGATATTTGTACAACAGGTTCAACTTTTGAAGAAATGATAAAAGAATTTGCCAAAAACAATATCACTGATATAATTTGCTTTGCAGCAACAACTCCATTTGAATAATTACAGAGAAAAAAATGATACTTAACGAATTTTCAAAATACATACAATCAAGAAATGACGATATTACCTCTAATAGAACAACCGGCACAAAAATTCTTTGTGATTGGATTGAACTTGTTATTAACAAAAATCCGAAAAACAATGTTGATAAAATTGTTCATAAAGAAATTATGCTGGCAAAAAACAAATCAAATGACTTTTTAATAGTAGGCAAATCGGAAAGTGGCAGAGTTCTTGTAAACGCACTCTACAATTACGCACTGAGCTATGAACACTATATTATGAGCAAGTGGCTTGAAAACAAAAAAGCAAACGATTTTAATAAATAATTGCCCTGTTAGAGAATTTAATTCCTCTTTTTAGAAAATACAATAATTTTAAATAAAAAAGGAGTTAAAATTTTATGACAAATGCTATTTTTCAAACACCGGTATGCCAACTAAAAGAACTAAATAATTTATTTATTGAACTGACTTCTAAAAACTGCAACCAACGTTGTAAACACTGCTACATAGATTTTCCGTTAAATAAAAATGTAAAAGATTTTATATCTGTTGATACAATCAAAAAAGCTTTAACTGATACTAAAAATGAAAAAATAAAATGCATATATTTAACAGGTGCAGAACCAATGACTCACCCTGATTTCAATGCAATTTTAAGAATGTGCCTAAAACGTTCAAATGTTTGTATTTTTACAAACAGTACATTTATTAACGAGAAAAAAGTTCGCTTTTTAAAACGAGTTGAGGACGAAAGTGATTTTGAAATAATTTTTAAATTAAGCATTGATCATTATGACGAAGTAAAAAATGACGATATTAGAGGGCGCGGCGCATACAGACAAGTACTTCATGCAATAAAGAGTCTTATCAAATACGGGTTTAATCCAATTTTATGTATAACAAACTACTACAATGAAGATACTAATGTATTATTAACTAAATTTAGAGACATTTGTAAAAAAATAGATTTTCCTGCAACATATAATAATTTCCAAATAAATTTATACCATGACAAAGAAAATCCGCCGGAACTTGATTTGAACACAAAATATAATAGTCTTGACTGTGAATACGGACGCATTTTAACCTCAAAAGGCATTTACAGTTGCCCGTTTCTTGCAAACGACCATAGGGGCAGATGCGGTTCAGAATTCAGCGATTATGCTAAACGCAACACATTAGAAAGTTCTTATTGCGCTACATGCGTAAAAAATTCCGAAAAACTTTTCGGAATTTTTTACGAATTATTTGAATAAATTTGTTAAATCAAAATTATATAACTATTCACCTGCTTCAGGAGAAGTTCCACCATCAGCCGGTTGTGGTGCAGGAGGAGTAGCTCCATCTGTTGGTTGAGGTGCAGGATTTGCGGCTGCTTCTGCTGCTGCAGTTTCTGCATCTTTTTGAGCATATAATTTAAATTGTAAATTAATTAACAAAATTCTTTTATTTTTTTGATATGGTGCAATCTCAATACTTGAAATATCAAGAAAATGTTCATGCTTATATAATTCTCTCAAAAATCCTGCAAAGTTTGCATAACTAGCAATCATTTCAGCTGTTACACGGCAAACATGATATTTATTCCCAACATTTTTAACAAAATTATCATCCTGAGGGTCATAATCATATTTTACAGAACGAGCTTTGATTTTATTATCTCGCATTACTTGTAAAATTTCACCAAATTCATCAGAAATAGCAGCTTCAGTATCTAAACCACTGTTAACAGGTTTGAAAAACATATTTAGAACATTTTCATCCGCTGTTTCTCGTCTTTCTGCATCAGCTTTTAAATCTGACAATTTTCTTTCTGCATCAGTCAAGGCATCTGACTGAGACTTATAATTATTTTGGATTTCTAATATATTATTAACGGATGGTACCGTTTTAGCAATCATTCCGATAAATACAAGCAGAGTAATCGCTAAGATTGCAACCGCTACTTGAAATTTTTTAAAGTATATACTATATTTTTCCACGATTTACTCTCCTAGTTCTTTTTTCCAAAATTCAATAACTGTTTATTATTTAACAAACCGCCTTTTGGAGCTCCATTGTCTTGCTGAGCTTGTTCCTGTTGTTGCTGAGATGCATCTGCATTCGCATCAGTTTCAGCAGGAGGATTTAACTCTACAGACGTCATGTTAGTGATTTCAAATTCATAATCATTCGGTTTATTTGGATCAATACTAACAGCTTCATCAACTGAATCAGTTTTCATTTGAAGTTTGTGAAGTCTCAACTGAGTATTGATTAAAGAATCCTTCATATTTCTAAAGAATAAATAAATATCTTCAACATTCTTTGAATCACCTTTAACATCAATTTTACCATCACCTTTTGCAGCAAAATAAGTAACCCATAAATTTTTAGGAACAGATTCACCAAGTGCTGTATAAGCCATCAACTTAGCTCTATTATTTCCAAGCACTTTCTTAATTTCTGCTTTTACATCAAAATCATTTGTTTTATTTTGTTCTTCTTGAATTTTCTTAATCTCAGCATTAGTTTGTTCTAATCTACTGTTTACATCATCCAATTGAGCCTGTTTTTGTTTTTCTATCATCGGAATTCCAACAAACGCTGCCAATGTAGGAATCATAACAAGCGCAGCAATCAAAGCGGATATTTTAGTCGCTGCATTTGGAGAAATATCAAATTCAGTAGAACCTAAAACAACATGTACCGGAGTATCAGGGTCATCACCATTTGTATCTCCACCAATATTACCTGACATAAAGTTAAATTTAACAGGCATTTGAACAGCATTTCCAACAGCAATACCAATTGCTTCTAAAGAAATTTTATGAGCTGTTTCTTCCAAAACTTCTAAACTTACAGGAATTGGATCTTGTTTTTTGAAAGAGTTGTTTTCTAAATATGTAACAACGCCTTCTGCCGGCAATCTTTTTGCCAACAATTCCGCACTAACCATATCAGTTTCAG
>CAKUQA010000149.1 GCA_934675225.1 uncultured Candidatus Melainabacteria bacterium
TCTGGTGTCTTTGTAGATACATCAGCACAAATACGGAATATAGAAAATCCAGGAGTCTCAAATGATACAGTTTTACTGTCTGCATCATATTTCGCCGGAAGAATTTCCTCTTCACCATTATCTTTTTTATGAACAACTGAAATATGATCGATTTTTTCATTACCTTTAATTTCAAATGGCAAAGTTACCGGAATTTTATTCTCTCCCCAATCTTTTATTTTTTTATCATCTTCAAGTAATGTCAAACGATAATCCGAAATCCACTCCCCATTTTCCATTTTGCTTGGTTTTGAGAGCTGTTCAACTTCCAGATTAAGTTTCTCGCCATCTTCCATAACCTTTTGTACAAGATCCCGAGAAAATTTTACATTTCCAAGAGCTCCTCTTACTTCAAAATGGTTAAGAGCAGTATTGTTCCATATACTATCCAACTGTTCTTTGCTAAACTCCACTTTATATTTTGAATCCTTTGTCTGTCCGGAAACATTCATTGTAATTCCTTCATCCATTATAAGGAATGGATTATTTTTATAAATTTCAAGTTCTTTTTCCTTTATTTTCTTAATACTTGTCGTAAACTCATTTTCATTCAGCTTATAATTATATGTAACAGAATCCGGAGTTAAGTTGATACTGTTTTGATATATGTTATCACCGACAGTCACATTCAAAACATATTCTCGTTCCAGTTTTCCTAATGAATTTGTTTCACCTATTTTTATTTTAGTCTTTCCCGGTAGATTGGCATTAATCGACACTTCTCCGTTTGTCAGTTTCAGTGCTGTACCATTCAATGTATCAACTATTTCCTGAGTTTTAGATCCAGTTGTAATTTGAACAACATCATTTTTTATAGAATCTTTTGTACCCTTCCCATCATCAATAGAAATTACAAATTTATGATTTGTTGTTCCCTGCATGAGCTTAAGTACAGTTTTTCCTCCCTTAACAAGATCTAATGGAATATATCCTGCATCACCGCCAAGTTCAACAATACTGCCTCCCAGACTATCAAAAATATAATATCCATTTTTAGACAATAAGGATTTCACTGCCGTACTGATTGCCTTATCGATAAGAGATTCTCTTTCTTTTCTTTCTACCCGTATATCGTACGGAACAGATGTTGTAGCATTTTCCGTTGCCACCACCACAACATCCGTTAAATAATATGCGATATCAACGAATGTTCCAAGCTTAGTAAAGGCTATCAGTTCTGCTGCTGAATTAAACCAGATTGTTGTTGATAATTCCATCTCAAAACTTCCGCCTGGTGCAAGTTCATCAATTTGATAGGTGAAATTTTTTTTATAATCTGTTTTTTTATCGATTGGCATCCATGTTTCTTTATCTTTGTAACGTAAAATTTTAAACTGTTGACTATTTTTAATTCCACACGAAATATTATATAATGATTTTTTTGAAACATTTTCCAGTTTAACTTTTACTTTATAATCTTTTCCTCTTTCTGCATAATCCTCACAGGTAATCGTCATGTGCAATGCATTTCCAGCATAAACCTTCACAGGTTTAGTTGTCGTGAATTCCAGATTCATCTTCTCACCCAACGGCTGTGCTATTGCGCTTACCTTTGCGGATAAATTGTATTCCCCTTCTTTATCACCTCTTACATACCAGTCTGTATTCACACTCTTTTGAGGCTTAATAGTACCCAAATTATGAGTCAGGCTTTGAGTTCCTGTTGTCATATCTGCCAAAGATAAACCATTCGGAAGCTGCAAAGTTGCATTAACCTGTTCTAGAGTATCTGTCATTGAATCATTATTTACTACAAGTTTCACTTGGTACATTTCTTTCAGCCAGTGTGTTTCACCATAAATTACAAGTGCAAATTTTTCTGTAATTGGAAAAATCATTATATTCATAAAAGAACCTTTTTCGTCATCAAGCTGAATCTTATGTGTTTCTCCACCACCTTTACAATTTAAAACTTCATTTTTACTGTTTTTCAAAATTATATACGGAAACTCATACGTTTTCATACCAACTGCAAAAATCAATGACATCCTAAATTCATATACATGCTCATTTCCTGGAGCGTTAACATTAATACCCGCCTTCTCTATTGCTTCTTTGTCCAGCTCGGTTACTGTTACTTTTCCACTCATAATGCTGGTCGAAGTAAGTCCAACTGTATAGTCCAGAGTACTACCCTTTGCTTTCGCTTCAAATGTACGCATCAAATATTTGTCTGCACAGACACTGACAATATAATCTGCATTTGGCACAACAACTGTTAATTTTCCATTCTCATCTGTTTCAAATTTTTCTTCTTTTTTATCTGTTTTAATAAGTACTTGAGCATTGGATATAGGTTTCACATTTGATGCATTACATACTGCAAATGATATCTTTGTAAATTCTCCATTATCTTTCAGTTCTACAACCTGTAAAGTAAGTGAATCTGTGCTTGATGTACCATAGGCATTTGTAGCCGTAAGTTTTATATTGTACTGTCCGGTTCTCTCAAATGTGTGTGTGACATCTTTTCCATCTGCAACTGTTCCATCTCCAAAATCCCATTTATAATTAATGTTATCATTGTTACCATTGGAAAATTTTGCAGAAAATCTGACTTCCTCATTCTGTGCCGTATAAGTATGTGCCGAAGAATTAATAATAACTTGCGGTATACTTACATCCTTATTTTGCAACTCACAGGAAATGATATCACTTGTTTCGGTTCTTCCATAAATGTCCTGAACTTCCAACTGATAATAATAAACTTTTGGACTTACTGGAAGAGAAACTTTATCAATATATCGAAACGTTTTATCACCAAATGTTTTCATATTAAAAAAATCTTTCGCATTTTCAGAACGTTTCAACATAAAACTTTTTAAAACCGACAGTTCTCCCTTGTAATCCCATGTAATTTCTACCTGATTATCGTTTAAAGCTTTTACTTTTAAAACAGGTTTAGATGGTTTTGGTATTGTACTTTCATTCTTGTTATTAAAATAGAACGTAGCATTAACAAGATTTGCATTTCCCTGTCCAATTGATACATTTTTCCAATCTGCTTCACTTTTCGGATATTTTACGCAATTAAGTGCGGTACAATTGTCAAATGCTTTGTTTTCTATGCTCTGAAGCTGTGATGGCAATTGTATGCTCTGTAATGATGTACATCCTTTAAAGGCACTTTTCTCTATCTTTTTGATACTCTCCGGAAGATTCACCTCTGTTAATTTGTCACATCCCCAAAACAATGTCGTTTTCACTGTTTGTGTTCCGTCTTCCAGTGTTACCTTTTGTAAGCCGCTTCCGTTAAATGGACCGTTAAAATACTCCTCCATACCAATAGAATACGATACTGTCGTTAAACTTTTAGGAATTGTAAGCTCTGTTAATTTTGAGCAACCCTCAAAAACACGATCCCCCAATTTTGTAAGACCTAATGGCAATTGTATTTCCTGTAACTCTTTACAGTTCACAAATGCCTTACCTCCAATACTTTGTAATTTCGTTGGTAATTGTATACTCTTCAAAGATATGCATCCACTAAATGCAGCATTCCCTATCTTTCTAATGCTTTCTGAAAAATGCACTTCTGTCAATTTTTCACATCCACTAAACAAAGAATCTGGTACTGTTTCTATTCCATCTTCCAATGTTACTTTTTTCAATCCACTTTCGCCAAATGCACCCATGAGTGTTGTTGTTAAACTTTTAGGGATCGTAATTTCTGTTAATTTTTTGCAACGTCCGAAAACGTCTATACCCAACTCTTCAAGATTGGGTGGTAATTGTATACTTTGTAATGATGTACAGCCCCAAAACGCATCGCTTTCTATTTTTTTAATACTTTCTGGTACTTGAACCTCAATTAATGATTCACAATCTCTAAACAGAGAATCTAGCACTGTTTCCATTCCATCTTCCAAGATTACTTTTTGCAAACTACTTCCACTAAATGGATAACATGCCCCACCATAATCATCTAATAACGTCGTTAAACTTTTAGGAATTGTAAGCTCTGTTAATTTTGTACAACCTCTAAAAATCCCATCTCCCAGACTTGTCAACCCTAATGGCAACTGTATTTCCTGTAACTTTTCACAGTCCCTAAATGCCTCACTTCCAATATGCTGCAGACCCAACGGTAATTGTACAGTTTTCAGATTATGATAATTTCTAAAAGCGCTAGAACCAATAGCAGTAATTCCTTTTTCTATTCTAATCGCTACAATGTTTTCTCCTTCCAAAGAACTTGTATCCGCAACAGTTCCATTACCCTCAATTGTCAAAACTCCCTCATCAACGGAATAATATACATTATCTTCCATCACAGCAGAATCAGCGGATGTTACATTCTCCTGCATTCCATCCGTAAATAATTCTGGAGCAGTAGCGTCCATTTCATCTTCAAAAGTTGGCTCACTTACATCTCCTGCATTGAAAATATCCACATCATCCTTGATAATATCCTCCTGACGATTCTCCGCACGATCTTCGTATGTCTGTGAGTCTTCTGTTTGAACACTTTCCATCTGTGGAACTTCTGCTGCCCCTGCTACATTTACAGAACCAATTGTCATAGCAATAGACAAAGTCCACGCAAGTATTGTTGATAATTTTTTCTTAGCCATATACCTTTCCTCCTTTTCCGGTAACTTTCAAGTGCTTTATATATGTCCATAATGATTTTTTGACAGTCTTTCTTACAATACTTTTCTTCTCTTTCTTATGGAAACAATACCGC
>CAKUQA010000150.1 GCA_934675225.1 uncultured Candidatus Melainabacteria bacterium
CCGGTTACATAAACTTCTCCAAGATTTTGAAGTTCATGTGCGATAGCATTTCCAATACCTTTAGATGCACCTGTTACAAGTATGTTCATTAACTCTCCTCGAAATCAAAGATTTCGTCCCCCATATAACTGAAGGACATGAAGTTTGGTTTTTGTTACTTAATTATTCCAAATCCTAAAAAGAATGTGCAAACCAAAAATATTCCGGCAACAATACCTGTAAGTTTATTCAATCCTTTTTCTGCACTTTTTTGAGATGCAAAAACATGTGATGCTCCGCCAATACCTGCAATTCCATCACCTTTTGGGGAATGTAATAAGATTAGTACAATAAGCAACAACGCTGCAATTATTTGAATAGCCCATACTAAAGTTAATAACATTATTTTTTCTCCTTTTTCTTAGAAATAAAATGAGCTCTTTTTGAATTCAATTTAATATCTTTAAATGTATATAGTCTTGCAGGTCTTTTTGATGAAGATTTTGTATATTCGTCAAGTTCAATCAAACCTTGAGTTGCAAGAGCTTTTTTTCTGAAATTTCGTTTATCAAGTTTTTTGCCCATGATTAATTCATAAGCTTTTTGCATTTCTGTTAACGTGAATTTTTCGTTTAACAGTTGATATGCAACAGGACAAAGTTCCAATCTTTCACGAGTTCTTTTTAATGAATATTCAATAATGTCTTTGTGGTCAAAAGCAAGTGGCGGTAAGTCAGAAATTTTGTGCCAACCTAGTTCCGGAGTTGTTACAATATTGAAATCTTCTGCTCTGACTAGTGCGAAATATGCACATGTTATAACCCTTGCATTTGGGTGACGAAGCGGATCTCCAAAAGTATAAAGCTGTTCAAGATAAACGTTATCAATATTTGTTCGTTCTTTTAAAATTCTTAATGCAGCTTGGTCAAGGTTTTCTGATAACCTTACATATCCTCCGGGGATGGCCCATTTGTCTTTGAACGGTTCTGTTATACGCTTTACCAACAATACGTGTAAAGCATCATTTTTCATTGTCATAATAACAACGTCGACCGTAATTTCGTGTGTTTTGGTTTCGTTAAAAATCATAAATTCTCTGTCCCTATAATAAATAATATAATAAAAATAAATTTTTACATAAGTTAATAGTTTATTTTTATTAACAAAATTTAACATGTATTCGAAAATCAATCAATTTTCATGAAAATAAATACTTTATATATATACGGGGAATAAATTAGGGATAAATATGTTCAGCACAGTTAGATTTAACAATTTCTATATGATGCCACCAATGGGATTTAATCCTTTTATGGGTGGTTGCGGTTGTTCATTTAACCCTATGATGCAGTTTGGGATGATGAATAATTCATTATTCAATATGTCTCAAATGAGTTTTGCTCCAAACTTTTCAATGCCGATGTTTTCACCATTCTCAATGATGTCAAACTATTCAATGCCATCAATGTTAATGGGTGGAAATATTTTTTCAATGGCTAATCCGGCTATGTCAATGTCAGCATTCAGCCCGATGATGAATTTATCAGCATTATTTAATCAAATCAATTTACTAAATCAGTATAACAGCAAGTTTGGAAGTTTGTTGACTAAAAAAGCAGAAAAAACAAATGCTGATGATACTGACAAATCTCCAGTTAAAGATACAGGTAAATTAGATAAACATTTTTTAAGAAAGACTAAAAAAATTGCTAAAAATTTGAATTGTGATTATCAAGATTTATTGGCATTAATTAACAGTGAATCTAGTTTTGATCCAAAAGTAAAATGTGGAAGCTATGTCGGGTTAATTCAATTTGGTGATGATGCGATTGAAGAACTTAGAACCAAATGCGGTTGTAAAGGTTTAACTAAAGATAAAATCTTGAATATGTCAAGAATTCAACAGCTTGATTTGGCTGAAAAACTTTTAATGTATAACAAAAAACGTAAATTTGCTCCAAATGCAAAATTGTCTGCAGGTGACTTGTATGCTATGATTTTAGCTCCAAGCAGAGCTGACAGAGAAGTTTTGTATACAAGAGGAGAAAAAGGTTATAATTCTGTAAATGCAAAAATGGATTACAATAACGATGGAAAAATTACTAAGTCAGAAATGACCAGAAGAATTCGAGAAAAATGTGTGAACGAATCTATATTTGCATAGGCTATTCTCAAAAAATATTACAATTCGACATAATCCATTGATGTTCTATGATGTTTCATGTATGGTCATGGAATAGGTGAAACATTTGCGGAAGGATTAGCAATGGATAAGGGATACATTGAAAATGGTTTTATTGTAGATGTTAGCAACGCCAAAAAAACTTCTGAAATTATTTATGAATTAAGCAGGGTTTTGGATTTGCCGGCAGCTCAGAGTAAAAAAGTCTGCTTAAAATTAGGTGCAGTAAATTTGACGACAACTGAATTGACAAGTATTAAAGCGCTTGTTGAATCAATGAATTCTGAAATAGAATTTGTAACAACAAGTTCTGATGCTACTGTGAAATCAGCAGAAGAATTAGGAATAAGCGTTTCTATTCTTGAAAACAAAGTTCCTACTCCTGAATTTAATGCGGATCAGGAAAAAGTTAATAAGGAACTAGAAAAAGCGTTAGACAAAATTTTTGGGGATGATACAACTGAAATTAAAACTTTTAAACAATCAAGTGATTTAAAAGCTTTGAAAAAAGATTCTCCGGCAGAACCTGTTCAACCAATTCACGAAATCAAGCAGGAAGATATAGTTCCGGAAGAACAGATGGAAACTATTGATACACCTGAGCAAACAGAAGCTCCTGTTTCTGAAGATGTTAAAGTTGAAGAAGATACTAATTCAAAAATCGAAATGAACGAAAATGCTTCTGAGCCAATAGAAACTACTGATTTGAAAGAAGAATTTGAAGGTTTTAATGCTGAATTAGAAAATGCAAATAAAATCGAAGGCGAAGATATAGAAGATATTGATTACAATTTGGATGATTTGAGAAAATCTTTAAGAGAAACAGAAAAACTTCCAACTTTGTATATTCAAAGAACTTTGCGTTCAGGGCAAAGTATATCATCAGATGGTAATATTGTTATTATCGGAGATGCAAACCCTGGGTCTGAAATTATTGCTAAGGGGGATATTACAGTATGGGGAGTTCTTGGTGGAATTGCGCATGCCGGTGCGACAGGTAATCAATATGCAAAAATAAGAGCATTGAAAATGAATGCTATTCAACTAAGAATTGCTGATACATTTGCAAGGCGACCGGATAATATTAATATTCCGTATATTCAAAAAACGGATACTTTTACGCCTGAAGAAGCTTGCATTTATAAAAAACAAATTATAATACACAAAATACACGAATCATAAAAAGGAGAAATAATGAGCGGTAGAGTTATCGTAATAACATCCGGTAAAGGCGGAGTAGGCAAAACTACAACTAATGCCAATATTGGTACGGCTTTAGCTAAAGCCGGTAAAAAGGTTGTAATGATTGATACTGACCTTGGATTGAGAAACTTAGACTTATTACTTGGTTTAGAAAATAGAATTGTATACACAATTGTTGATGTTGTGGAAGAACGTTGTAAACTTAAACAGGCTTTGGTTAAAGATAAGAAAAACCCAAATCTTTGTCTTTTAGCTGCGGCTCAAACGAGAGATAAAACAGCAGTTACGGTAGAACAGTTGAAAGATATTTGTGAAAAACTTAAAAAAGATTTCGACTTTATCCTTGTAGATTGTCCGGCCGGTATTGAACAGGGATTTGAAAATGCTGTAGCAGGTGCTTCTGAAGCTATTGTCGTTACAACTCCGGAAATGTCTGCAATTCGAGATGCAGATCGTATTATCGGTTTGTTGGAGGCTAAAGAAGAGATTAAATCTTATAAATTGCTTATTAACAGAGTAAGACCTAATTTGATTGAGTCAAAAGATATGGTTAGTGTTGATGAAGTAGTTGATATTTTATCAGCGGAGTTGATAGGTATTATTCCTGAGGATACAGGGATTATTGTTTCAACAAACAAAGGTGAACCTATTGTAAATGATGAAAAATCTCTTGCGGGAAAAGCTTATAATAATGTAGCTAGAAGAATTATTGGAGAAGATGTTCCGTTTTTAGATTTGGATGAACCGAAAGGTGTTATGGCAAAAATCAAGAAATTCTTTTCTGGATTGACAGGAAAGGAGAAATAGGATGATATTACAAAATTTATATAACAAAGTTTTAGGATTTTTCCGCCAAACAGACGCAGAACAAGAACACGTTGAGTCTTCAAAAGATACGGCTTGCAACAGATTACGTGTTGTGTTAATGCAAGATAGAACCAATTTAACTCCTGAGCTTATGGAACGTATGCGTAAAGAAATGGTTGAACTTCTTTCTAAATATGTTGAAATGGACAAAGAAGCTCTTGAATTAAATTTGGAACAAGATGGTGATCAGGTTGCATTAATGCTTTCAATTCCTGTAATTAGAGCAAAAGACGAAGAAGAAATTAAAGAAGCTTTGGCTGCAGAAGATGCTAAAAAAGAAGCCGAAGAAGAAAACGAAGATGTTCCTGATGATGAAGTAGAAGTAGAAGAAACTGAAATTGTTTTGGATACTGAATCTTTAGACGATGATATGTCAGACGATGATTATTCAGAAGAAGAAGCTGAAAATGAAGAATCTGATGATGATGATAAAGATGAAGAATAAGATAATTATAAAGGCTAAATTATAAGTAAAAAGGGTGTGTTTAAAG
>CAKUQA010000151.1 GCA_934675225.1 uncultured Candidatus Melainabacteria bacterium
GTTCATAACAGTTGCAAGCATTCCTACATAATCTCCGGATGCCTGATCCATTCCAAGCTTAGCACTATTTTTCATGCCTCGGAAAATATTTCCGCCACCGACAACAACAGCAACTTCTGCCCCTGCCTCTCTAGCTTTTTGAATTTCTTCAGCAATCATTTTTACAGGTTTTTGATCAATACCAAACTGTTGATCACCTAATAATGCTTCTCCACTTATTTTTAATAATATACGTTTGTATTTCATGTCCACTGGATACCTCTTTTTTAGAAATACTAGCGCAAAATCACTCGATTGTAAAGCTATTTCAATAAAGTTTTCTATATAAAACAAAGAAATTTTTTCTTTAAAAATGATGTAAATAATCCAAAAACATTTCTATTATAAAGTTTTATTAAGCTAAATAATCACCCAATTTTTCAAGAATAACAAGACTTTTCAAAATTAATATATATTTTTTGTATAAAAAATAGCACTTTTTTAAATCAAAATGTTTTTATATAAACATAAGGTTCACAGACAAGAAAAAAAGGAGAATATATGGCGCGAGTACTTATTTCTATGCCGGAAGAATTTTTGCAAAGAATTGATCAGGTTGCAGACGGAGAAAACAGATCACGAAGTGAACTTATTAGAGAAGCATTAAGAACTTATATTTACAAACAAAAAGTTCGAGAATCAACAACTTCTGCACGAAATGCTGAAATTTTAGAATCTTTGTTAGAATAAGACCACGAAAGTGGTCTTTTTTATTGAGTGAAAAGTGAAAACTTAAACCTGAAAAGAACTTTACAGCTGCTATCGCAGCAAAATTTATTTTTTAAATAAACGAACGTAATAGACTTTTCACACTTACAGGAATGTAAACATTACTTCACAAAACCGCAAAATTTTTCTTGATGTTTTTTTATAAATAGTGTATTATTAGGTATAATTTTTTCAATAGAGGTGTGTGTATGAAAAAATATATTAGACCACAAAAATCAGAATTAAATAAAATAAAAGTTTCTGACATTTCTACAGATCTTCCGGATTTAAAAAATATTTCAAGCTCAAAAGCAATTGCAATCGGCAAATGGCTTATAAATACTATAGAACGCAATAAAAACATAAAAGCAAACTGTCTTTTACCGTCAAAACCTGAATTGGCGTATCTTTTAGGCGTAAGCATAGGAACCATTCAAAATGCACTAAGATATGTCGAAGATTTAGGATATGTAGAATCAAAACAATGCATTGGCACAATCATTAGAGATAATAAACATTCAGAAACAAGTATTCGAAAATTAACCTCAAAAAGAGAAATTGCAATTAATGAAATAAAAAAATACATCCTTAATTCTGGGATGAAACTAAATTCCATTTTACCATCTTCAAGAAATATTTCTTCTAAAATCGGCTGTTCAACTAATACTACAAGATTAGCCCTTGAATTTTTGGGAACAACCGGAATAATTGAGCGTCAAGAAACAAAATCAAACGAAACAGGGTGGATTTTAAAATCTATAGATTTCAAACTTGATGAAAACCAAGAAGAAAATTTAACACTGGTAAAAAAAGTCGAAAATGACTTAAAAAATTATATAAATTCAAATTTAAACGTTGGAGACAGACTTCCTGCACACGCCGAACTTGCTGGCAAATTATCTGTTAGCATAAAAACAATACATGATGCTCTAAAATCACTAATTAATGAAAAGATTTTACTTGCTCGCAGAGGGCGTTATGGAACAACTATTTTAAGAATGCCAAATGCAAATACAATTCCTGAAAAGAAGGAAACGTCGATATTTGCACCTGCTCCGGACACAGCTTTTTATTATTACGAAAAAACACAAAATCACATAAAGAAAATGATTGCAGAAAATTATGAAATCGGTGCAAAATTGCCATCAATATTAGAATTTTCAAAACAATTAGACCTTAGCCCGAATACAATCAGAAAAGCTTTTCACAACTTAGCCAAAGAGGGTTATTTAGCATTTTCTCGTGGCAGGTATGGCGGCACTTTTGTAATCGACATACCGGAAACTGACGAACATACATTCAAATGGCTTGCCGTTAACCCGAAATATGCAGAAGTTTATCAAAATTAAAAAAAACTCAGAAAGATACTACAATTACTTGTAGTATCTTTTTTTGAAATAATTTGGATCAGCCAAAGCGTAATATGCACATCCTCCGCCGTTTTTATCTGATGTTGAGACTTTTGAACACATGAAAGATTTATCCGTTCCATCTGCCCCAACAGGTAACAACTTTCCTTCATTTGTAACCTGAAAAGAAAATAAATCTCTACCATAAACATTTGGACCTTTATTCATTCCATTTGTATCAATTGATATCCACATAGGACCGGAAGTATTAATTAAAATTAAAGCCCCATCAGGTAAAACAAATTGACCATCATCAAAATAATTTAGCAATAATGAACTTTTTTTATTATAAGTTTTATATATTTTCATAGCATTAAAATCAGTAACATCTAAATCATTCGAAACCAATCCGCTTCCTCTAGCAGATAAAGTTTTCACAAAATATTTTCTATAATCGTCTGTAAAAGAGCTTGAACGAAAATCTTCCGGCAAAATATCTCTCCCCATATCTTCTCTCATCAATTCAAATGCCTGATATATTTCGGAATACCCTTTTTTAAAAGCAGCCTGTAACTGTTTTCCCTCTATATTGTTAATTAAACTTGGCAAAGTCATCGCTGCAACAACTCCGATAATACCTAGAGTGATTAAGACCTCTGCAAGCGTAAAGGCACAAATAATATTACACCTTCTATTGTTATCGTCATTCTGTGCGATAGCGAAAAATCTTTTTAAAACTCCATCATAAAAAGATGAACTTTTTAATGTTTCAATTACCCCAAAGCCATGATTATGAGAGGTTATACAGCGATTGCCCCCCCCCGAGAACGTTCTCTAATTCAAATCTTTTCATAAAATCCTCTCTTTTTAAATGTTACGTTTTTATTATGGCATATTTTTTATGATTTTTCAACTGTCACCAAAAAATCGCTCCGTACCCAAAATAAAAAAGGACAAATTTTATATATAACCATAACTTCTAATTAACTTAACTTTAGGGACATAAACTTTCCCAATCCGGTTCGTCATCATTCTCACCGGGTTCTACTATATGTTCCCCACTTTCAATCATTACTTGGAGAGTCCATTTTAGTTGCTTTTTATAATTTTGTTTAGCTTTTTCCTGTGTTTTAGCACAGAAAAGAAAACTTGGAATTTCTTGTATCTCAATATAATGATAAGGATTTCCGTCAAAATCCAAATCCTCACCCTCAATCAAAGTCCAATTCAAATTAAGATAATAATCCAAATCTTTTTCAGCCATTTACTAACCATCCAAAGAATTTTCATTTAACGGTTGAGTAATCATAATTCCTTCACCGCCAATAACCTCAGCTTTTTGTCCTTCAATATACAAATAAACCGGTTTGTTTGTATTTCGTTTAGCTGTTTTAATTAATTGATAAAGCCTTTTATACAAACTATCCGTACCACCTCCGTTTTCAAAAGCCGAATTCAAATTAATCACAACTTTATCTGACGTCTCAGATATCGAAATCACCCTTGTTCCTGCCGGAATTTCGGAATAAACTCCCTTTGATTTTTCATAAGCTGTTGGACCGGAAATCAAATTATTTATTGCAAACTTTATTTTTGAACCATCTACTTCCTTATCATATTGCCTGTTCACAGCTCTGTATATCTCTTGTTTTGTTCCATCCTGACCAATGAAAAACACATTTACATAAACTTTTTCTACAGGCTTTTCTACAGGTTTCTGTTCTTCCTCTTGAGGAATTTGAGTTTCAGGAACCGGAGTTAAAGGACCGGAAACATTTTCATCATTATGATAAAGCATTCTCAAACCTAAAACACAACATACAACAACCATTATTACTGCAGTGACACCTAAAAAAACTCTTTCATTTTTACGCATTTTACTGTTCCTTATCCTTTAGAATAACCATATTTCCGTCTATATTAATTTTTCCGTCAGAAATTTTAACATTTTCTACACTGAATTTTGCTTCTTTATTTTCTAATATTTTAGCAGAAAAATCAAGAGGATTAATATAATTTATAAGCTTTGAAAGCTTGTCTACATCAAACGCCATATTATTATTTAAAAAACTTGTATTATCAAGTATTATTTGCCCATTTTCAACTTTTAAATTTGCACTGATAACAAGTTCTTTAGTTTTTCTAACAAATGGCATAGAATACTTCATAATATAATACATTTTGCCATTTTTCAATTTTATACTTGTGGATGTAATTTGAAATACGTTAAAACTTCCACCAATACTGTTTATATCATCAATCATACGCTTATAATCAGTAGAACTCATCGTTTTGTTCAAATCTTCTTCTGTAATTTCAGCATTAAATGATGCAGGAATATCTTCTTTTACAACAAAATTCCCTTTTTTATCATTAGCTATATAGTTAAAATTGCACAAGGTTTTAGCATTAAAAGAGGAAATATGAATTCCCTGAATAACAACATCCCTTCCTTTAACCTCTAATGACTTAAATCGACCTGCCTTTAAATCTCTAACGCTATAAGCATCTAAATCAACTTTAACATCTCCACTCGTAATATTCTTTTTAATTGCTTTTTTAGTAAGACTTTCGCCTATTTTTTCAGCAAGAAATCTTTGACCGGTAATAGTAC
>CAKUQA010000152.1 GCA_934675225.1 uncultured Candidatus Melainabacteria bacterium
GGCTATAAGTCTATAAAAATACCATTAAATAAACCCCTCTCTGAAATTTCTAAGCTCACATTATTCGCTAAGAAATTTCTTCTCTCCCTCAAGGGGCTAGAACGTTTTAGTTACAGTCATTATGAGCGAATGCGAAACAATCCAACCTCCCTAATTTAGGAGAGGGAAAAGATTCTTCGCTTTGCTCAGAATGATGAAGGTCGTCACTCTGAACTTGATTCAGAGTCTATTAATTATTTCTCTCCCTCGGTTAGGGAGAGTTAGAGTGGGTAAACATCCTATTCTGTAGGGCGGGGTAGGTACCCCGCCAATATTAGGAATTTAATCGGCTGGATTGTTTCGCATTCGCTCACAATGACTGTAAAAACTTAACGCCTTAAAGACTTATCGCCCTATTACCTTATTGCCTTTAAAAAATATGTCCAACACTACAAATTTAAACTTATACTGACTTAATTTCATTTTCGACTTTTGCCAAAACTTCATCTAATTTTGACACATCTTTAATTCCACCTTGTGCAAAATTTGGTCTGCCACCACCGTTTGCACCGGTCGCACGGGCAATTTCTCCAACAATCTTACCGGCATTAATACCTTTTTTAACAAAACTGTCAGAAACTTTTACGGCAACAGTTCTAGCTGATGCTAAAACAATTACACTTTCACCAAGTTTTTGAGCCGCAAATTCAATACCGGCTTTAATTGCATTACCATCAATATTTTCAATTTTTGTGATAAATAATTTTCCGCCTGTTATATCTTGAGCTTTTGACAAGAATGTAGCAAATTTGGCTCTGGTCAAATCTTCTTTTGCAGATATTAATTCTTTTTGAAGCTCTTTATTTTCTTCTTGAAGTTTTTCAACTCGCTCAAAAACTTCATCATAATGCGCTTTGAACATCAATGACAATTTATCCATTTCACGAACTTTTGCATTCATAAATTCAAATGCCGCTTTTGAAACAACTGCCTCAATACGTCTTGTTCCTGCCGCAATAGCTCCTTCTGAAACAATCTTGAACAATCTTAAATCGCGAGTGTTTCTAGCATGAGTTCCTGCACAGAACTCCTTTGACACACAACAATTTGGCTTACCCATAGAAACAACTCTAACAACATCTTCATATTTTTCACCAAATAACGCTGTTGCACCAGTCAATTTTGCGTGTTCAATATCCATTTCTTCTGTCGTTACAGGTAAAGCCTCTGCAATCCATTTATTTACTATTTCTTCTGCTTTAAATATTTCATCAGGAATCATAGCTCTTGAGAAAGTAAAGTCAAAACGCATTCTGTTTTCTTCAACTTGAGAACCTGCTTGTTTAACTTCATCACCAAGGACTTTTACAAGAGCTGCTTGTAGCAAGTGCGCTGATTAGTGATGAAGTCTGATTTCTTCACGTCTTGCAACATCAATTTTTGCATGAACTTTTTCGCCAATTGTAATTTCACCGTTAACAATTTCACAACGATGAACAAACAATTTATTAACTTTAAATGTTGTCAAAACCTCCAACTTCAAGTTTTCATTTTCCACAACACCGGAATCGCCAACTTGTCCACCACATTCTGCATAGAACGGAGTCTTGTCGAGTACAACATCAACATATCCTTCGCCATCAATTGTTGCTAAAATTTTCGCATCACATTCGTTTTCGCTGTATCCTACAAACTCAGTAGAACCAACTTCTTTTTCAACTTTAGCATACTTCATATCGCCTGTAACACTGATTTTTGCGGCTGCAGCTTTTGCTCTGTCTTTCTGTTCTTGCATAGCAGCTTTATAACCTTCTTCATCAACATTTAAACCGTTTTCAAGCGCAATTTCTTTTGTTAGTTCAAGAGGGAAACCGTAAGTATCATAAAGTCTGAAAGCGCTTTCTCCATCAATATCTTTCTTAGCTTCAATAAATTCATCAAGCATTTTGTAACCACGGTCAAGAGTTTTAGCAAAACGTTCTTCCTCTTTTTTAATAGTATCAACTATTTTTGCTTTATTCTTAACCAAATCAGGATAAGCTTCACCATAGTTTTCAATAATTACATCAACTAGTTTATACAAGAATGGCAATTCCATACCCAAAATTTTACCATGACGTAAAGCTCGACGTAAAATCATTCTTAATACATAACTTCTGCCTTCGTTTCCTGGAATTACACCATCTGAAATCAAGAATGTAACACATCTTGCGTGGTCTGTGATAATCCTCAAAGAAACATCTGTTTTTTCAGATTTCTTATAATTAACACCACTCATTTCACAAACCTTATCCATAATAGGTTTCAAAAGATCAGTCTCAAATGTTGAAGCGACACCCTGACAAACCATAGTAATACGTTCTAACCCCATGCCTGTATCAACATTTTTCTTACCCAAAGGAGATTGATTACCTTCTTCATCTTGATAAAGTTCTGTAAATACCAAGTTCCAAATTTCAACCCATCTGTCACATTCGCAAGTATCAATTCCACAACCACGAGGATCATCACATTTGTATTGTTCTCCTAAATCGTAGTGAATTTCTGAACAAGGCCCGCAAGATCCTGATGCTCCCGGAGGTCCCCAGAAATTATCTTTTTTACCTTTACGTTTAATACGTTCAGCAGGAACACCAACACTTCTCCATATATCAAAAGCTTCATCATCAGTCTCAAAAATCGTAATCCAAAGTCTATCTTTATCCAATTTTAAAACTTCTGTAACAAATTCCCAAGCCCAAGGAATAATTTCTTTTTTGTAATAATCCCCAAAAGAAAAATTCCCAAGCATTTCAAAAAATGTATGATGGCGAGGAGTTCTACCAACATTTTCGATATCAGAATCTTTTCCACCTGCTCTTGCACATTTTTGGCAAGAAGTTGCTCTTGCAGGTTCATAAGGACAAGGTTGAATTCCTAAAAATATAGGTAAAAATTGCAACATTCCCGCAGTCGTCAAAAGAACTGTCGGATTGTCAGGAACAAGTGACGAACTTTCAACTAATGTATGTGCGTGCTTTTCTTTAAAATAATCTAAATATAATTTTCTAATTTGATTTCCGGTTAGCATAATATAATTCCTTTACTTTTTCAATCTTATAAGGAAATTATATATTAAAAAAAATAGAGTTGCAAAAAAAGTGAGAAGCGAATAATTCACTTCTCACTTATAATTAAATTATTAATTTTTATGTTTCTTCTTAAACATTGGCTCTAAAACATCCGGTTTAGACGGTTCCGGAGCATAAGGCACTCCTCTGTTTTCCTGTGGGGCCGGTGGCGTATCTGATTTTGTGGAAGCCGGAACACCTTTATTTTCTCTATCTATTGGTTTTGATTCATTATGTATAAATGGATTTTGTTTTGGCTTTTTAGCTGGAGCTGTTGACGGCTCTTTAGAAGAAGATGTTCCACCACCCATATTTGGGAACGGGTTTTCATACCCCGGATATTCTCTAAGAGGTGGAGCTTCAAAAGCCGGTGTTTCTGGTTTTTGAGTATCTTTTTCTATCGCTATTCTCATATCTACGTCTTTTTGTTCATCAGCAATTTCTTTATCAGAAATTACTACTTGGTCAGAGAAATTAGCTAAATCTTTCAACATTTCTTTCTTAGATTCGTGCGGCAGATTAGAAGAAACTATTTTATCTCGCATATCACCAACTTGTTTTTTGGTTTCTCCTGTATGATACTCGGCATTTAGAACATCAGATACATTATTTGATAATTCATTAATTTCTTGTGTTTCTTGACCAACTTGTCTAGCAGCTTCTCTAGTTTTTGTTCCTTCTGCTCTCACTGTATTTCTTGTATCTGCAGCTTCTCGTCTTACAGTGTTTCTAGTCCTTGCTCCTTCAGCTCTAACAGTATTTCGAGTCATCGCACCTTCAAAATGTACGGCCTCCCTTGTCGCCTGTCCTTCGGCACGAACAGTTCTACGAGTTTTAGCTCCCTCATTTCTAACAGTTTTACGTGTAGAAGCTCCCTCTGCATGGACAGCTTTTCTTGTTGCTGCACCTTCTCTATCTACATTTGCATTAATATCTGCTGCATTTGCATTATCATTAGCCATTACAGCTTCACCGGTAGAAACTGTTACTGCAGCATTCATAGCAGCATTCCTGTTATCGTTTGCTTTAATATCTTTTGTTGCATTCATTAGTGCCACAAAAGTGCCATCTTCTTTTATACCATCTAATAAGGCTCTTGTATCTCTTTCATACATCTCAATTGATGCTTGTGCATCTTTATAATTTGCCTCTTTACCACCTTTAGGAAAATTAAATTCTTCTTTTGTCTTTGCAGTTATAGCATGTAAATCTTCTAAATAGGATTGAGCAGTAATGTAATTTGGATCATCTGGATTACCAATCAAACGAATTGCACGAACTAAATCTCGTTCCAATTTTGCGTATTGTCCACCTAGCCTGCTATTTGCTTGGTTAAGATCTTTCGCAATATTATCACCATATTTTTTCAGTTGAGCGAAATCCTCTTTTGAATAAGTAGTACTTTTCAAAAAAGAATTTTGATTACCTTGGGATTTTAAATTATAAAGCCCATTTTGGGTTGCCCCCCCCCCCCGATGCATAACCTTGTCCTACGGGGATTGTACCGATTTTTTGTTCTTCTTGAGGTTTAAGCTCAAATTTTTCACTCGCACTTTGAGCAGCACCTACACCATTCATTTCTGGAATTGCCATATAAAATAATCTCCTTTTCTTT
>CAKUQA010000153.1 GCA_934675225.1 uncultured Candidatus Melainabacteria bacterium
GAGTAACAACACCTACAATCGGTTCCCCCGGAATAGGAGAACAACATTTTGCAATAGAATACATCAAACCTTCAAGTCCAATAATGTCTTTTTCAGATTTTTTTCTTGTTGTTCCATGGAAATTTTCTCCTGGCACACGAGAAGATTCAGGCTTTTTAAGTTTATTTATAACTTTATTTAAAGTTGTCTCACCATAACCGAGAGCTGCAAACAAATCTTCTGCAGATACATAATTCATTTGTTTTGCAACTTTATTAAATTCGCCATTTTTAGTATATTCATCAAAAACAGCTTTTGTTAATTCATGTTCCAGATTATTTTTACCAACTTCAATATGTTCTTCTCTATTATTCTTTTTAAACCATTGTTTAATTTTAGAAGAAGCTTGTTTTGTAACAACAAAATTCAACCAATCAAGACGTGGGGCAGGAGTTTTCGAAGTAAGAATTTCTACTATATCACCATTGTTCAATTTGGTATCTAATTGAGCAATTCTACCATTAATTAATGCTCCAACAGTCTTATTACCAACCTCGGAATGTATTCTGTAAGCGAAATCTACAGGAGTGGCATTCACCGGCAAATCAAATACATCGCCGTTAGGAGTGAATGCAAAAACTTGATCAGAGAACAAATCTAATTTTACAGAATTTACATAATCTTCTGCAGAAGTCATATCCTTATCATATTCAACAAGTTTTCTCATCCATGAAAACTGCATATCTGTAGGATTATTAGCTTTTTGAGAACCTTTTTCTTTATATCTCCAATGAGCTGCAATACCATATTCTGCAACTTCATGCATTTCCCAAGTTCGAATTTGAACTTCCAACGGTTTGGTTTTAGGGCCAATAACAGAAGTATGCAAAGATTGATACATATTTCCCTTAGGCATAGCAATATAATCTTTAAATCGCCCCGGAATTGGCTTAAATTGTGAGTGAATAAGGCCTAAAACTTCATAACATTCTTTTTCTGTATCAACAATTACTCTAACAGCAGTAATATCGTATAAATCATGAAAAGCGATATTCAATCTTTTCATTTTGCTATAGATACTGTAATAATGCTTTGCTCTACCGGTAATTTGAGCATTTATACCGGCTTTTTTCACATCTTGAGAAATTTTATCAATAAGAATTTTTACTGTTGCTTCTCTATCAGCTTTAGTTTGAGAAACCAGACGAGCGATTTCAAAATACTTATCAGGCTCCAAATATCGTAATGATAAATCTTCTAATTCTGCTTTAATTTTATAAATACCTAAACGGTTTGCAAGTGGAGCAAAAATATCCAATGTTTCACGAGCAATTTTTTGCTGCTTTGGAGCTGTCATAAAATTAAGAGTTCGCATATTATGCAATCTGTCTGCAAGTTTTAAGAAAACAATTCTTATATCACTTGCCATCGCGATAAATAAACGTCTAAAATTTTCGGCTTGACGTTCTTCTTTTGATTTAAATTGCAATTTCCCTAGTTTTGTAACTCCTTGAACAAGTGTCAAAACATCCTTACCAAAAAGTTTTTCAATTTCTTCAGGTTGGGTATCAGTATCTTCCAAAATATCATGAAGAAATGCAGCCTCCAAAGTGTGTGAATCAACTTTTAATCCAACAAGAATTTTTGCAACTTCTACAGGATGAATAATATACGGTTCTTCTGACACTCTATATTGACCATCATGTAATCTTTTTGCAAAAAGATAAGCTTTCTCAATTTCTTCTATTTCAGCAGGCTCTCTGTTTTGTTCAATAAGTATTTTTTTTATATCGTCAAAAAGTGGTTTTTCGCTCATGATATAATCATAATACAGATTTTATTCAAAATTTTCAAGTAGAATTTACTAATTTCATACATAAGGATTACAGAAATGTTAAAAGCGACTAAAGACGGACATATTTTACAATTAAGAATTTCACCAAATGCATCCAAAAATGAAATTATAAAATCAGAAGATGGTATTAAAATAAAAATTACTGCCCAACCGATTGATGGAAAAGCAAATAAAGCATTAATTGAATTTTTATCTAAAAAATTCAAAGTTCCAAAATCTTATTTTGAAATAATAAGAGGCGAAACATCTAAAGACAAAACAGTTTTAATTAAAAACGTTTCTTCTGAGAAAATCTCTTTTATTAATGAGATGTTAAATAATATTAAATAAATAGCAAAATTTTTTATTTTGAGCTTTTCCCTATTCAGGAGAAAATTATGCAAATAAATAATTACAATACAAGCCCTTCTTTTGGTGTGAAAGTAAATCCTAAATTAAAAGAAATTATGACAGAAAATCTTCATCGAAAGTATCATTACGAAGATGCTATCAAAGATATACAAGAACAAACAGAACGACTTGCAAATTGGGGAAGTGATTTTTTAGAAATTTCAAACAAAAAAGATGCCAAAACTGAAAAAGATGTACTTATTTTACAATACAAAAACAAAAACGAAATAAAAACAATTGATTTAAAGGCAAGAGAAAAAGGAAAAAGCAGATTTCAAATATTATCATCATTTTTATCTCTCACTAAAAATGATATTTTACGAGCAGAAAAAGATTTGTGGCAATGTAATGTAAGTAAACGTCCACTTTCTCACAGAACATCTGTTAGAAAAGATATTACACCGCAAACGTCAGTATTTAAACACGAAAAATTCATATAAACTTGTAAAAAAAAGTTTTTGTTGTATTATTAATAACAGGAAAAATAAAAAAATATGTTAAAAATTAATTCTTTAAAACTTCATACTCATCATCATATAGTCCTTGAAAGGCTATGAATTGATGGGTTGCGCTTTTAAAGAAATTTTTCAAATAAAATTCAATTCTTAAAAATAGTCTTTCAGGGAACCATTAATAAAGCGTGAAAGACTATTTTATTTTGTAAAGTTTTTAAACTCATACCACAAAACAAAGAATTGGAGAAAAAAATATATGGCAATATCAAATATAATCTCAGCTATCGGAAACAACAGCAGCGTCTACCCCTTGATATTACGTGATTGCGGAATAGAAGTTCCGACCAAAATAGCTCTTACATACGACCAAAACAAAAAAGACTCAAAAGAAATTGCATATCTAGCAGCTAGAGAAAGATTTTTGGATGAATATTCAACATCTGCTGTATGGTTAGGCGGAATTCCTTTAGTAGGTTGGTTATGTAATAAATTTATTAAAGCTAATGGATTAAATCCAAACGTAAACTTAAAACTTTTTAAAGAAGAAAAAGGGATTCAAGGAATAGATTACAATATAAACAAATTCAAAAAACTTGCACCTGATGCAGTAAAAGATTTGATTAAAGTGAAAGAAAATAAAAAGCTTTATGAAAAACTTCTTGCAGGCAAATTTATAGCATCAACATCTATTCCTATTTTGTTTATGGGATTTATTTTACCAAAACTAATTTTTGCATCTTCTTCTAAAAAGATTGAAAAATTAAGAAAAGAAAAAACAAATATTCAACCAAAACAACCGATTAATTTTACTCAAAAAGACAAATTCTATAAAACCCAAACACCAAATTTTACAGGTTCATGGATAACTAAAGCCGCAAACTTTTCAGCTCAAGACAAAATGGCTGTAACAGATGGGGGGTATGCTGTAGGGAGAATTACAACAGCTCGTAATAAAAACGAACGATATGACTTAACATTCAAAATGGCTGGTATGATGTTTTTAAACTTTGTAGCTCCAAAATGGATTGAAAAAGGCTTAAACAAACTTACCGGAGTTGAACTCGACCCAATAATTTTAGCCGATAAAGAATTTATTAACCAAATAAAAAATAATTCTCTAAAACTGCCAAAATCAGATAATGCAAAAGATTTACTTGAATTTGTCGACGATACAAAAAATCAAAATACACTATTTATAAAATACGCAAAGAAATTTGAAAAAATAAAAATGCTTGATAACGGAATAAGAGATCCAAGAGAGTATGTAAACATCAAAAATCTTGCTAAATTCAGAAACGATATAGAAAAATTTACAAAAAATGCAACTTCAACTAAAAATATACAAAAATTTGCGAAAAAATCTCAAATTGCAAAATCTGCAAACATTTTAACAAATGTAGCTCTAAGTAGTTTCTTATTAGCATACGTTTTACCGAAAGCTCAATTTGCATTCCGAAAACTCGTAACAGGTTCAGACTTAGAACCCGGGTTAGCACCGGCAGAAAAAATTATTGATAAAAAAGTATAATAAAAAACTATCTGTTTTTTACAATAAACTTCAAAACTCGTTTTGCCATTGGAGTCAAATCTTTACTAAAGACATTAAGTTTTATTTGTTCAGGCATAGTTGGAGGCTTGATATTCATAGAAGAACTCATATCTAGTGTATCGCCAGTCACAAGTATTAAATCTGGAGTAACCATTGAGCTTTCAATAATTTTACCATTCTTAGGATTAAAATGTTCCCTCATGATAAGTTTTTTCCCGTCACGAATAGGAGTTTCTGATTTAGCAGCAATTCTTTCCCAACTATCTTTTCCCTCCCAGCATCTTTTTCTATATAATTCATAAATTTGTCGCTTCATATCATCATCAGTTTTTCCACCACGCAATTCATATTTATGTCCCAAATGATTTGTAAAAGATTTAACAGTAATTAAATCGTCAGAAGAAACAAATTTATTTACAATACTACTTTTAGGTTTTTCACTAAATCCCAAAATTTTTCTTATATTCATACACAC
>CAKUQA010000154.1 GCA_934675225.1 uncultured Candidatus Melainabacteria bacterium
GTCTGCACAGCCTTGCACTTTTGCAAGCCTGTTCGCCCTCAGCTCACAATCCGCCTCCCACAAGGGGCGAGGGAAATTATCTGATAAGGTCTTTTCACGTTTCACTTCTCTCTTTTCACTAAACCTATACGTTCTAATGCCTTGTTGCTCATCTTAAGTTACCCTTTGCGGATAGCGAGGCTTCTTTGCGAAAAATTATTTCCTTTACAAAAAGTAATACATTTTTGCAGGTGCAGTATAGTTTGTTGTAGAATAATTGAAGATTTTATATTTACATGAAAAGAGGTTATAAATGAATTCAGCAGTATTGGTAGGTAGAGTCGGTCGTGATGCCGAAATTAGATATTTTGAATCAGGTAAGGTTAAAGCAAGTTTTTCTGTGGCCGTAAATAGATGGGATGCTAAAACGAAAGCTGAAGTTGCTGATTGGTTTAATGTCGATGTTTGGGATAAGCTTGCTGAATTTGCGGGAGA
This sequence comes from uncultured Candidatus Melainabacteria bacterium, assembly GCA_934675225.1. Classification (GTDB taxonomy): domain Bacteria; phylum Cyanobacteriota; class Vampirovibrionia; order Gastranaerophilales; family Gastranaerophilaceae; genus Stercorousia. The sequence continues at coordinate 475 of CAKUQA010000154.1, forward strand.
ACATGTTAAAAAAGGCGGTTTAGTTGCAATTGATGGTAGAATTGCTATTAACAAATGGACTGACAAGGCTTCAGGAAATGATAGAGAAAATTTCTATATTTTGGCAAACGGTATAAGGTTATTGGGTTCTAAAAGAGATATTCAAGAGATATGATAATTAATTCTAATATTGTAGGAATAATTGCCGATGATCTCACCGGCGCAAATGATACAGCGCTTCAATTTTATTTAAAAGGTGCAAATACACAGATTTTGTTATCTGATGAGATAGAGCCTTTTAATGTAAAAGGGACTCAAACATGGGCTATTTCAACGGAGTCAAGAAATGTTGAACCGGAAGTTGCTTATGAAAGAGTTTTGAAGGCTGCAAAAATGCTTTCAAATAAGTTAAATCCTGATTTTTATTATAAGAAAATTGATTCAACTCTTAGAGGAAATATTGCTGTTGAAGTTTTGGGAATTATGGCAGCGTTGGAATATGATGCTGCAGTCGTAGTTCCTGCTTTCCCTGCTGAAATTAGAACTACTGTTGGTGGATATCATTTGCTAAAAGGTATTCCTATCGAAAGAACCGAAATGGCAAGAGATCCTCATTCCCCGATTTGTGAATCTCATGTTCCTACTTTATTAAAATCTCAAATTTTACCCGAGTATAGAGATTTGATAGGAAGTATAGAATTAAAAACCGTTATGAAGGGAGCAGGGCCTGTTTTACAAAAAATAAATGAATTGGTAAAACAAGGAAAAAAACTTATTGTTGTTGATGCTGTTTCTACTGTTGATGTTGAACAGATTGCTCTGGCGATAAAAAAATCTGATAATAAAATTTTACCTGCAGGCACAGCAGCTTTTGCTCAGGCTCTTGGCGAATTTTGGTTTGCAGATTTGGATTGTGAGCATATTATAAAAACTTTTCCAAGATTACCAAAATTCATTGTTTCAGGTAGTGCAACACAAATTACTGCAAATCAAATTGAAAAACTTGAAAATAGTGATGAATTTGAAGATGTTTTATCAATCAGTTTGGATTTAAAAACAGTTTTGAACGGTGTGACGGATGAACTTGTTCAGCGTATTGCGGCAAATTTACGTTTTGATAATGCTGTTGTTGTACATACTTCAAAACTGATAAAGGATTTTGATGGTTTTTCCGATGATTCTTTGAATGCAGAATTAACAAAAGCAAAATTGGCAAATCTCATAACTGATTTCTTAGCTGAATTGACAAAGAGAGTTGTTGAGACCAAAGAGGTTATTTTAATAACTTTAGGCGGAGAAACTTCTTATAAATGCTGTAGTGCTATTGGGGCATATCAATTACAGTTGGTTGATGAGGTTGCACCTGCAATTGCTTTGACTTTAGACCATAATGCTCAGTGGATAGTTACAAAGTCCGGAAATCTCGGGAATGCAAATACTTTAATTGATATATTAAAATATTTTGAAACTCATGGTGGCTTGCAAGATGTCTAAAATTGCGATTACTACAGGAGATCCGAATGGCATTGGAGCTGAAATAACTATAAAAGCTTTAAATAAGTTAGATTTGCCAGAGGATAAAATTGTTTTAATTTCGAATAAAAAAATTCTTGATTTTAATGGAAAATTAGATAAAAATTATGAACTTATAGAAATTCCGTTTAAATCAGAAATCGAAGTTGGAAAAGTTACCGCCGAATGTGGGGAATTTTCGTTTCAATCAGTTAAAAAAGCTTGTGAAGTTGGTGCAAATGCAATAGTTACAGCTCCTGTTGCAAAAAATTCTTTATATATGGCCGGACATAAGTTTAACGGTCAAACAGAAATTTTGCAAAAATATTTGGCTCATGGAAATCAACTTGCAGAGATGCTTTTTCTCGCAGATAATTTCAGGGTGTTGCTTTTAACTCGTCACGTTGCTTTAAAAGAAATCAATTTAACAAAGGAAATTGTTATAGAGAAAGTTTTGAATTTAAAATCCTTTTTCAGAAAACATTTTGGAATAGAAAATCCAAGATTTGCTTTATGTGGGTTTAATCCTCATGCAGGTGAAGATGGAATTTTGGGTAAAGAAGAAATTGAAATTTTGCAGCCTGCAGTAAAAATTTTGCGAGAAAAAGGTGTAAATATAACAAATCCTCTACCTGCTGATACATTGTTTGTAGATGCTGCAAAGGAATATTTGGGTAGACAATCTTCAACAAAATATGATTGTTATATTGCAAATTATCATGATCAAGGATTAATTCCAATAAAGACGGTTGCTGGTGATAAAACGGTTAATATGACAATTGGATTAGATATAATAAGAACTTCTCCTGGGCATGGAACGGCTTTTGATATCGCTGGTAAAGATATTGCAGACGAAACCGGCATGATTGAAGCAATTAAAGCGGTGTTATAGAAAATTATGCAAGATATAAAAATTAGAAAAGCTAAAGAGACAGATATAAATTCAATAGATAAACTTCTTTTTGAAGTGCATAAGGTACATTCTGATGTTCGTCCTGATTTATTTAAAGAAGGAGCTAAAAAATATACTGATGAAGAATTAAAAAAGATAATTCATGATGAAAAAACTCCTGTCTTTGTTGCAGAGAGAGCTGGAGAAATTTTGGGATATGCTTTTTGCATTCACAAACAGTTTTTGAACGATAATAATATGACAGATGTCAAAACGTTGTATATTGATGATTTGTGTGTTGATGAATGTGCTAGAGGTCAACATGTCGGAACACTGTTGTATGAATATGTGATAAATTATGCAAAAGAACACGGGTATTATAACGTTACATTGAATGTATGGGCTGACAATATAAATGCGGTAAAATTCTATGAACATATTGGCTTAAAAATTCAAAAAATCGGAATGGAAAAAATATTATAAACTGTCTCTAATCATTTGAGCAGTTGTTTTTCCTCCTTTTTCTGGATAGTCAGGATTTAAATTTCCGCCATCGACTACATTTTTTATACCATATGTTTCCCCAATTAGTCTGAACGTGAAAATATCATATCCCCATTTATTTGGTCCTTTATGCCCGTTTATGTCAATTGCATATATAGGATTTAAATCATTGCGTGTGCCTCTTTTAATGATAAGTATTCCATCAGACAAAATCCAAGCAGAATATTTGTTTTTTATATTTGAGTCAGAAAAAGCAACATCAGGATCAGGATTAGTGCTGGAATTTTGTTCTTTTCTTACTTTATCAGTTCCTTTGTATTGATTTGTTAAACAGCCGTTTGCAAGGGCTTCGTTTTGACAATATTTTATTGTTTTAAGAGTTTTATTGAATAATTCTTCTTCAAATATAAGACAATTATTTATTTGTCCGTTTACTTCAAGTGGTAATGGAGAGCCATCTTCACAAGTATATGAAGTACAGCTTCCATATTCATTTCTATTTGTACATTTTGTTTTACAGGCTTGTCGTCCGTCTGTATAATATGAACAACTAACTGCACCACCTAAATTGGCTTGAGCTTGCATTACCCCTTGAGAAAATAAAGAATAAGCTTTTTTAAACTGATTTTTGAGAACAATTTTTTGAATATTGTTTATAATAGATGGCATTGTTAATGCTGCTACAACACCAATTATTCCTAATGTAATAAGTACTTCTGCAAGTGTAAAGCCTTTTTTGCCCATAAAAACACCTTTCCATGTCGCGTACGCGACATTTTGTTTTATATTAACATATAAATTGATTTTATGCAAGCATCAAAGTTGAAAAAAAATAAAGAATTGTGTAAGTATTTGGGATTAGTGGTACAAGAGCTAAAAGGTGAAAAAAGGAAATCAATTTTGGCTTATGAAAGTGATTTGCCACGTAGTGTTGTTTATTCTATTTTGGAAGGCAAAAAAGATCCGCAATTAACAACTTTTTGTCGTCTTGCATCAGGTTTGGAAATGAAACCATCAGAGTTAATGAAAATGATAGAAGAAAAAATGGATTGGGAAAACTTTTTAGAATAAAAGCCCCTCACTCTAGCTCTCTCCCCAAAAGGGAGAGAGGACAAGTAACATTTATGTTAATATAAAAGTATGCACGAACGCAACTATACAAAAAAATCTTTAAATTTTTCAAAAAAGTTACGTTTAGAAATGACTCCATTTGAAGAAAAATTATGGTTTTATTTACGAGGTCGACGTTTTAATTATTTAAAATTTAGAAGGCAAGTTCCTATTGGAAACTATATAGCAGA
>CAKUQA010000155.1 GCA_934675225.1 uncultured Candidatus Melainabacteria bacterium
ATGTGCAGGTTTGTTGTGTACAATATTTGCTCAAATTGGAGATTTGTGTGAATCTTTATTGAAGCGTGATGCTGGAGTTAAAGATTCCGGTAATTCTTTGCCAGGACATGGTGGATTTTTAGATAGAACTGACAGTTTTATTTTTACTATTCCAGTAATGTATTATTTCTGTAAGTATTTCGTATTTTCAAATGATATAGTAAACTTTTTTAAGGGATTGTTTTAAATGAAAGAATTGGAAGAAATTTTTGGTATAAATATTGATAACCCTGATTTCTTCAAAAGGGCATTAACTCATCCTTCTTATACAAAAGAACAAGAGCTTCCGTATGTTGAAAACTATGAGAGACTTGAGTTTTTGGGTGATGCTGTTTTAAAGTTAGCAGCTTCTGATATTTTGTTCAAAAAATATCCTGAGTATACAGAGGGAGATTTGTCAAAAATTCGTTCAATAGTTGTTTCGGACAATACTTTGTCTAAAATTGCAGAAAAAATAGGTTTTTGTGAATTAATTATATTAGCTAAACATGAGGCTAAACAAGGGTTAGCTCACATTGAATCTGTTTGTGCCTGTGCATTTGAAGCTGTTTTAGGTGCATATTATTTAGATGGAAAATTTAAACTTGTAATTCAATTTTTGGAAAAAGTTCTTATGCCTTATATTGAAGAAGTTGATAAGAATTTTGAAAAATTTAATGCAAAGGCAATTTTGCAAGAATATACCCAAGGGTTGACGAAAAAGACTCCGGTATATTCTCTTGTTGGGGAAACAGGACCGGCTCATAATAAAACTTTTGAGGTCGAAGTGGCATATCAGGATAAAGTTATTGCTAAAGGCAGTGGCAAGACTAAAAAAGAGGCCGAGCAGCATGCAGCTTATGAAGCTTGTAAAATTTTAGGAGCAATACAATGATTTATGTATCACCTTCTATTCTGTCAGCGGATTTTGCAAATTTAGAAAGAGATATAAGACGAATTGAAAATGGAGGAGCTGATTGGGTTCATGTTGATGTTATGGATGGACATTTTGTGCCAAATATAACTATTGGAATTCCTGTTATTGCATCTGTTCGTAAAATAACAAAATTGCCTTTGGATGTTCATTTAATGATTGAAAACCCGGAAAAATATGTTGAACCGTTTGCTAAAGCTGGGGCTGATATTTTGACTTTTCATTATGAATGTGGCTCTGATATTCAAAAAACAATTGATTTAATCAAATCTTTTGGGTTAAAAGTAGGACTTTCAATAAAGCCAAAAACTTCTCCTGAAAATATTTTACCATATTTAAAAGATTTGGATTTGGTATTAGTAATGACTGTAGAACCTGGGTTCGGTGGTCAAAAATTTATGCAAGATTGTGCAGAAAAAATTCCTGTTATAAAAAAACATGCTTCTGAAAATTTGATTATTCAAGTGGATGGTGGAATAAATGCTGAAACAGCAAGAATTTGCACATCTTACGGTGCAAATTCTTTAGTTGCGGGTAGTTATATTTATAAATCTTGTGACATACAGGCTGCTATAAAATCTTTACGCTAGACCTTTTCTAGCTTTCCTTTTTCTGATTTCTTCCGGATCGGTAGTTAATGCAGGGTCTGCAAGGGTGAGTGTGTCTTGGTCTGATTCTTCTATTGTATCCTGAGGTTTTACATCTCCTGCTTGCCCTGGGGTAGCATTCATGAAAATATTGTTTTGTTGCGGAGGTGCTTCCGGAACTTTTGCCGGATCTTTAACTGCATCCGGTTGTTCTGTTTTTGTTGGATTGTCCGCATTTTCTGCTTCTGGTGTTGCAAATCCTGCTTCTTCAGGAGGAATTCCCAATTTATCAAGTGCATCCAAGCCAATGTCACCGTCAACTTGTTCATAGGTTACATCATCAGGAATTTTTGCAAATGCAGCCATTTGCTGAGCCCAAGTTACAATTTCAGTAGGTATATCTTCACCTTTACTTTTTTCTTTTATAATTTCTTCTGCGGTTAATTTTTTCCATCTTGATGTGTCTATATTGCTAGTTCCGCCTGTTATACTCATTGAATCTGCCATTAATTTTCTCCTTTCGTATACTTGTTTATAGACGGAAGAATCAGTAAAAAACTTTGATGTTTGTAAAGGAATGTAACAAAAATTATATAAATCGTGTATAAAAAGTCAATAATTTTTGATAAAAATTTTTTATATAAGAGTGAGAGCTAAATAAAGAAATAGAGAGGTTAAAAGGCTATGGCAACTATGCTTTTATTTTCAAATACAGTTACAGATACATATAAAGAAACTTCAGAAGCTGTTAATGCAGTTGATTTAAATAAAAGGTATGTAGTTAAAAAAACTTTGGTGGATATGATGAAACAATCATTCTTCCACGGAGCAAGCAGGTTTGGTACAAACTTTATTGCATAAAGCTCCAAAACAAGTTGTTGGAAAATCAATAGGATAATTAAGGAATCGAAATCAATAGGAATAGAATAGGAAAATTTTTAGGATAGGAATTATAAAGACCGGTTAAAACCGGTCTTATTTTTTTGTAAATACGTAATTATATACTTTTAAAAATTATTTTGAATAGTTTCTTGTGTTTCTTGCTTATTTTGTCTATCTGCATCAAAGAATTTATTGATTGTTTTTTCGTTTCGAATAGCGTTCATAGCTTCGTCTTGTGCATTATTTTTTGCGCCGGTAAAATCAATGTTAAAGTATGCCCATACGCCAGTTGCAATTAATAATAGAATAATAATCCACTTCATAATAAAATCCTCTCATTTTTACAACACGAGTATTCTATAATTTTTTGTCCTATAAAAAATCAGATTTATGGTTGATTTTTACAAAACATTAGGTTTATTGTATTATCAAAAAAAGAGGTGTTCATATATGGATGAAAAAAAAATAGATAATATGCCCTATGTCGGAAATGTTTTTTACAAATTAGGGGATACTGCAAGGGTTTCTGAATTGATGGCAAGAAATTATTATAAAACGTATATTGATGGTAATGAACAGATGTTGGAGCTTGATGAATTTAAAATATTGTCTCATATTTTAGATAATTCTGATTTGTCTCAAAATGATATTTCAAAACTTGTTTATAAAGGTAAAGCTCATGTTGGTAAAATTTTGAACAGTATGGAAAAAAAAGGATATATTACTCGTATTGTTTGCAAAAGAAAGAATATATTGATAAAGCATACTAGTTTAACAGAAATAGGATTGCGTCTTTATAAAAATACAGATGATAAATATAGAGAAATTGCTATGCATACTTTAAAAGATTTTTCTAACGAGGATATTATTGTATTAGGAAAATTGTTAGATAAACTTAAGGAAAAAATCTTATTAACAAATAAAATATATTTTTAAGTTTATAAAAATGTTGGAGTTTGAGTTACATAGCTGTTTTAAATTTTTAGTTGTAGTTTAAATTTTTAGGTTTTTCTGCTTCTCTGATTATATTATAAATTCCTTCAATTTCTTTTTCTGTCATACCTTGTTCACATCTTGCAGAATACACTCCGGATTCTGCCATAAAATACATTACATAAATCTTGTTTTGCTCTCCCCTGATATGGATATTTACACTATTTTTAAGAGTATATGTTTTGTTGTTTATGTATTTGTTATAATCTCCGCTATTATCACCATTGTTACTTTCATCAAATCCTTTTCTGACGGTTACAGTTCTATGTTCATCAAGAGGGTAAGAGATTTCAAAAATTCCTTTCATAGCTCTAATTGTATAATTTGATAGAGACAGAGGAAAATTAAATCCTGCAACTTCCCTGCCGCATTTAAAATCAGTGTTACACTCTGTCCAAGGGTTTGGCATCCCGATTAATTTTTCTTCTCTAGATGGTTTGTAGATTTCTTTCCCGCTATTTACATAATCCTGTAGGACTTTTTCTCCTGTCGTTTTTTCAATATTTCCGTAAACAGTAATTCCTCGTTTTTTAAATTCTTTAATCCAGTTAGGTTTATAGCCTTCATCAAAGCCTGTAATTCTTTCAACATCTTTAGATGGAACACCAAAATAAATCGTTTTAATTCCTGACCACATAAGTGCTCCTGCACACATTATACAAGGTTCTGCATTTATGTATATTGTTAAATTTTTAGGTGACAAATCATATTGTTGATATTTTTCAAAAGCTTTTCTTAGAGTGTTTACTTCTGCATGGTATAGAGCACAATGATCTTCTACAACGCTATTTGAAGATGCAACAACTAAATTCCCGTTTTCATCATATATTTCGGCATAAAAAGGACCTTTTCCGTTTTTAATTCCTTCTGCTGTTTTTTGATGGACATTTAACATAATACTCTTAGCTTTTTCTAAATCATTTTTGCTTATTGGCGAATTTGCTTCAATATGCATTTTTTGTAAATCTTTTATAGAATACGTTTCTTTTGCCCAAACCGGTGTTGTTGCAAGAGTGATTAGTAATGCTGAAATAAAAATCTTTTTCATAAAATCCCCTTATAAATTATTGCTTTTTTAAATTAACATGGATATTCAAATTTATCAATTATATTAAAGTTCCGAAAAACTATATTGATTTATATAAAATATTAATTGAGAGAATTCAAAAAGAAATCGCAACACTAACGACCAAAATTTAGTAGAATAACTAAAGAAAGGAGTTAGTAAAG
>CAKUQA010000156.1 GCA_934675225.1 uncultured Candidatus Melainabacteria bacterium
GTTAACGGTCAAGATATTACATTAGGTGAAAACAGAAGTTTTTCTGCTACAAAAGATATCGAAATTACAGGAGAAGGACTTGAGAAAGGTTGGACAGGAACTTTAGGCGGGACTAAATTGTCTGTAAACGGTAACGGGCATGTTTTAAACGGAGCAGACAAAACAGGTATTACTGTAGGCGGTGGGCAAACTCTTGAATTTACTGACACAAATATAACAGGTTTCAAAACCTCTGAAGGAACTAAAGGTGCTTTAACCGTAAAAGATAACGGAACCTTAAATATTTCTGCAATAAATCATGATGTAATAATTGCAGGAATTAATGCCGGACAAGATAGTGATGGAAAATCTCTTGACAGTAACGCGATTTATCTTGATGGAGCAAATGGAAATGCTAAAGCAACTTTAACTACAGGCAGTTCAAGAAAATTAGTTATTAATGACGATATTCGTTCTGCAAATGCAGGAAACGAAATAACTATGCAAGGTAACGGAACAATTTTGTTTAATGGAGTTGTAGACCCTGTTACTTTAACAAACGAAAATGCAAAAACTATTCATAATAATCAAATTAAAGATGTAACATACAACTTGAATAGTGGTATGGTTGGATTTTCAAAAGACAGTTATCTTTCTGATAACAACAATTCAATCAACTTTAATGGAGGTATGTTATCAGTTGCAAACGGTGCTGTTGGTGCAATTAATCTTGAAGCCTTGTCTTTAAATTCTGATTCAAATATTGCAGTTGATGCAGATTTGGCAAACAGTAAAATGGATACGATTTCTGTTAATACGGTAAACGTTACAGGGGATGCAAAACTTAATGTTAGCGGAATTAATTTAATTAGTGATGCTACGAAAGATAGCACTGTTATCAACTTTGTAAATGATGAAACATTAAAATTTCACATTACAAGTTCTGTTTCAGAAGTTGCATATTCTCCAATTTATAAATATGGAGTTGCTTATGACCCAACTCAAGGAAGTTTTGAATTTACAAGAGGTTCAGCACAAAACTATAACAATATAAACCCGGCCGTTATGGTTGCACCTGTTGCAGCTCAATTGGGTGGATATTTCACGCAATTAAACGCCTATGACCAAGCATTTTCAAACATGGATTTAACAATGCTTATGACCAAAGAACAACGTCAAGCGTTAAAGATGTATAACAAATATGCATATAATGGAGACGGTTTTGGTTCTGTTTCACCTTCTTCAGGTGCAATTCCGGAAGAACGAGGCGGATTATGGGCAAGACCTTATACTTCATTTGAAAATGTCAGACTTAAAAACGGGCCAAAAGTTTCTAACGTAATGTATGGAACATTCTTTGGCGGAGACAGCTCTATAAAAGAATTTAGAAACGGCTATGACGGTATATTCAGCGCATACATAGGCTATAATGGTTCTCACCAAGTATTTGACGGAAATAGCTTATGGCAAAACGGTGGTACGCTAGGTTTAACCGGAACATTATATAAAGGCAATTGGTTCGGAGGTTGGACATTAGCTACAGGGGTTTCCGGAGTTGATGCAAATACGATGTATGGTTCAGAAAACTTTGGTATGTGGTCAATAGGTACAGCCTTCAAAACGGGTTATAATTGGGAATTGTTGGACAACAAGTTCATAATTCAACCACATATTATGGCTTCTTATTCATTGGTTGATACATTTAATTATACAAATGCTGCAGGTTTAAGTATTCATTCAGATCCTTTGAATGCAGTTCAATTAGCTCCAGGGGTTAGATTTATCGGAAACTTAAAAGATGGATGGCAACCTTATGTAGGTTTAGATTTTATGTGGAATATTATGGATAAAACAAAATTTAGTGCAATTGAAACAAGTTTGCCACAATTGTCTGTTAGACCATATATTCAATACGGTATAGGTGTCCAAAAACGTTGGGGTGAACGCTCTACAGGTTATGCTCAAGCTATGTTCAGGAATATAGGAAGAAATGGTGTAATCTTCTCATTCGGATACAGAGCCGCTTTTGGGCGTGGCAAATAACAATTAAAAAAATTTAAATTTATTTTTAAGAAGCTATATTGTAGGTTTAATACTTTATAGCTTCTTATTTTTTATGCTATAATCTTTTCAATACAGGAGAAAGAAAAATGTCTGGACTTGAAAAATTGATTGAAACAGCTAGAGGAAAACAAAAAGCTGATTTAGTAATAAAAAATGCAAATATTATAAACGTTTTATCAGAAGAAATTTATAAAACCGATATTGCAATTTGTGATGGAATAATTGCCGGAATTGGGAGTGATTATGAAGGGGAAGAAGAAATTGACGCTAAAGGAGCTTATGTCTGCCCATCATTTATTGACGGTCACGTACATTTAGAAAGTTCTATGGTATTGCCTCATGAATTTGCAAAGGCGGTTGTGCCATGCGGAACAACAACAGTAATTATTGACCCGCATGAAATTTCAAATGTTTTGGGTTTGCATGGTATAAGTTATATGCATGAAGCTGTAAAAAATCTTCCGCTTGATGTATATACAATGCTTCCTTCTTGTGTTCCGGCTACTCCTTATGAGACATCGGGGTTTGATTTGAACAGTTATGATTTAGCTTTATTAATTGACAGTCCATGGGTTCTTGGAATTGCAGAAATGATGAATTACTCAGGACTTTTAAATTTAGACAAAACTGTTCTTGCTAAACTTGATTTAGCTCGTTCCAAAGGTAAAAGAATTGATGGTCACGCACCATTTTTAGCCGGAAAAGATCTTTGCGCGTATATTGCAAGTGGAGTAAAATCTGACCACGAATGTACAACTCCTGCAGAAGCTATCGAAAAAATTCGCCAAGGTATGTATATAATGATTAGGGAAGGTACTGCTGCAAAAGATTTAGATGCGCTTATTCCTGTTTTGAAAGAGAAAAATACAAGAAAATGTATGTTTGTAACAGATGACAGACATCCAAAAGATTTAAAAGTCCACATCAATGATATGGTAAGACGAGCAGTAGAAGCCGGTGTTGATGTTGTAAAAGCAGTCCAAATCGGAAGCTTAAATACTGCTGAATATTTTGGTTTAAAAAATCAAGGTGCAATTGCTCCGGGATATAAAGCAGATTTACTAATCATGCCGGACCTAAAAACATTTAAACCGGATATCGTAATCAAAGATGGAAAAATTGCGGCAGAGCACGGGAAATTAACTCAATTATTTACTAAATTTGAAAAACCATCTGTAAGAAGTTCTATTAACGTTCGTTGGATTGAACCAAAAGACTTTGAAATAAATGGGACTTCTAATCTTGTTAACACTATAGAAATTATTCCACATCAATTGGTGACAAAATCATCCGTTTGTGAAGCAAAATTTGAAAACGGACTACTAAACAGCAATATAGATAGTGATGTTTTAAAAATAATTGTTATGGAACGTCATAGAGCAACCGGAAATATTGGAAAAGGATTTGTAAAAGGATTTAATCTAAAATCCGGAGCGATTGCATCTACAGTTGCACACGACTCTCATAACATGATTGTAATAGGTACAAATGATCAGGATATGTATACTGCAGCAGTTGAACTTGTAAAGATGCAAGGCGGAAAAGTAGTTGTAAAAGATGGAAAAGTTATCGCAAAACTTCCTCTACCGATTGCAGGTTTGATTTCTGATCAGGATATAGAATTTGTTCTTCAACATTGTGAGGACTTGAACAATGCTGTAAAATCTCTTGGATGTACTCTTAATGATGCATTTATGACAATGGGATTTTTGTCTTTGCCTGTAATTCCAGAATTAAAAATAACAGACAAAGGCTTGTTCAGTACAAAAAAATGGGATTTTGTAGGAATTAATGCAAAATAATTTTGATGTTTAAGTTTTAACAAACAATATAAAAATAGCTCCCTTTAATCAAGGGAGCTATTTTATTTTTACTAGAGTTTTATTATTCTTCAACTGTTGTTGCTACATTCTGGTTCATAATTGTTTGAGCAATTGGTTGATCTTTCTCTAACAAGCTCAAGTATAATAACTTGTTAGCTGTTGCTTGGTCTAAGTCGATGAACTTACCTCCGGCTTTGACATCACTTGCTGATACAATTTTTACATTTGCGTTGATTGTCAAGTCTCCGTATTGTAGATGTACCGGAACGATATCACCAACTTTTAATTTGCCTTTGTGTTTTAATGATACCCCACCTCTTGAGATGTCTGAGATAGAAATTACATCGTTGCTTGATTCAAATGTAATTGGGTTTTGGTTGTCTAGAGTATCAAACCTCATATATTGACGTTTATCAATTGAGTCAACTCTGTCATTTACAACACGTTGTTTGTATACATCTTTAGCATCAACATTGATTATTGGTCTTTCAGGGTCCGGATCAAAGTCCGTATCAGTATCACTGTCGGTATCGTTATCAGTATCAGTATCGATATCTGTGTCAATATCTGTATCCGTATCTAAGTCAGTATCAGTATCTGTATCAATGTCACTGTCCAAATCAGTATCTGTATCAGTGTCGGTATCAGTATCCGTGTCTGTGTCGTTATCAGTGTCCATATCTGTATCAGTATCATTGTCAGTATCGTTATCAGTATCAGTATCGATATCTGTGTCAATATCTGTATCCGTATCTAAGTCAGTATCAGTATCTGTATC
>CAKUQA010000157.1 GCA_934675225.1 uncultured Candidatus Melainabacteria bacterium
TCTGAAATTTCTAAGCTCACATTATTCGCTAAGAAATTTCTTCTCTCCCTCAAGGGGCGAGAATATAGTACTCCCAGTCATTCTAAGCATTAGTAAAAAATCTTTTCCCTCTCCTAAATTAGGAGAGGCGGATTGTGAGCTGAGGGCGAGCAGACTTGCAGAAGTGCAAGACTGTGCAGACCCGTTAAACGCGAACAACCAAGCAGGTTAGGGTGAGGTCTTAAATTTACCAACCATACGATGTTTCGGTTTCGCTTCAACATGACGCTATTATCAATAAAAAAACAGAGATTACAAAATGCAATCTCTGTTTTCTAAACACATCAAATTTTGATATAAAACTACTTAGCAGCTTTAGCAGCAGCTTCAAATACTACTGAAAATGCTTCAGGATCTCTAACTGCCAAGTCAGCTAACATTTTTCTGTTTACTGTGATATTAGCCTTTTTGCAAGCATTTACAAATCTAGAATAGCTCATGCCACGTTCTCTAACTGCAGCATTGATTCTAACAATCCACAAACTACGCATATTACGTTTTGTAGCTCGTCTGTCTCTGTAAGCATATTTTAAAGCTTTCATAACTGCAATATTAGCAACTTTAAAAATTCTGCTTCTTGCACCAATGAAGCCTTTAGCTAGTTTTAATATCTTTTTATGTCTTTTGCGTAATACATTACCACGTTTTACTCTCATTTACCTGCCTCCTATCTTGCATACTTTCTGTAAGGTAACTCTTTTGAAATCAATTTGAAATGTGAATCAGAAATTGAAATCATTTTGAAAATTCTGCGTTTTCTTGAAGCAGATTTGTGTTGAAGTAAGTGACCGATACCAGCTTGTCTTCTAACAATTTTACCTGTTGCAGTAACTTTGTAACGTTTTGCAGCAGATTTGTGTGTTTTCATTTTTGGCATTTTAACCTCTTTCTGTGCGTAGCACGGCTAAGTGTACATTAGAAACCTCAGGCATACCAAAGCCATAAAATTTCTGCATTACAATTATAGTATGCAGAACAAATATTTGCAAGCACAAAATTAAAATATCTTAACTAAAAGACAACCTTAAACCGGAATAAACTTCCTTAACTTTTACATATTCAGAAAGTATAACTTTAGCATTCAAATCACAACAGTGACAAGGATAAAAATTTTGAATATTTAAACTTCTCAAATAAATTCCAAGCTCGCGTATTTTATATTCTGATTTATTTTGCAAGAAAATTCCACCGATTAACGTATCTATTCTCGGTTCATCAGTAATTTTTTGCGCATATCTGACAATATTAGGAATACTAGAATGAGCACATCCAGTAATTATTACAAGCCCTTTTACTGTTTTAAAAATCAATACAACTTCGTCTTTATATTTATAATCTGTATTATAAAACTTAGGAATTTCTCCGGAATACAATAATTTTGGAGTTATCCACTTAGGTTTTGTTGAGAAATCCACATCAAAAACATCACATAATTTTGAACAATCCCCTGGGAAGCCAATATCAACCATTTTTTCATTCAATTTGGCTTCAAACACATCTGGATGAGCAAGAATTGTCTTTTGATTTAAACTAATTCCAGCCAAAAGCATTTTGTGGTACAAACTATCCAAGCGCAAAAGCCCACCTGTATGATCAACATGCCCGTGCGACAAAACAATTTCATTAACATCTGCTAAATCAGCACCAAGTTTGTATGCATTTTTTATAAATGCATCACTATAACCACAGTCAAATAATATTTTATGAAAATCATTTTCAAGCAGAATTGATAATCCCGTCTCGCCAAGAAACGGATGTCCCATCTTGCAATTGTTATCGACCAATACAGTTAAGTTCATTAATTCCTCAAAACATATACATAAACATTATAACAATATTTTTTCCTAATTTCAAGATATAAAATATAAAATTTTATTAATACAAAAACGTCCTAAATTAAACTCATGTTCGCTCGAACCTAAGCAAAGCTCATCGCTTTGCGGGTTCTCATCCTTCTCATTAAAAAAAGACCCCTTACGGAGTCTCTTTTATTTACGCGAGAAGGGATTCGAACCCCCGACCTTTTGGTTCGTAGCCAAACACTCTATCCAACTGAGCTACTCGCGCTTATATGTGTCGGTTGGCAGGTTATATCCTGCAACATCTTCTATGTTAACAAAAAAAGATTTATTTTCAAGCTTTTTTAATAAAAAAATTTTTTGCGGTAATATCATTAATCTATTTATAAAATAATATGTTATTATTCCTTTTTGAGAGGTAATAATATGGAAAAGTTAACAGACAGAGAAATTACTATACTTAAACTGATTATGGAAGGCTATGCCAATAGCCAAATCAGTAAAACAGTTTTTATTAGTATTCATACAGTGAAAGCTCATATTGCATCTATTATGCGTAAACTAAATGCTAAAAACAGAACAAATGCGGTTTATATAGCTCTTAAAAACAATTTGTTAGACTGAATGTTAAATAAAATCGTTACAATTTGATAGTATCGCTTTATAGTTATATAATATTATGAGCGAGATTTAATTATGAAAAAGATATTTATTACACTAACATTTTTATTTGTATTTTTATTTACATTTGTCCAAAAGGCTTGTAGTACGGAATTATTTAAATTCACTTCCGCAAACTTTGATACTTCTAATTCGGTAATTGTACTATCTGCTCAAGATACCCAAGGAAGTGCCGTTTTATCTAATATAAAATTAGTAAAACTCGAAAATCCGTCAAGAGCTTATTTTGACATTGATTCTTCAATAATAACTTTTCCAAAACAAGACTGGGTATTTAATTCCGGCTCTATAAAAGAAGTAAAAATAACTCAATTTTCTACAAACCCAAATAAAGTTCGTGTTCTTATGTATTATGATAAAGGTTTTAATCCTAGTAATATTCAGTTCACCAGAATTAAAAACAATATAATTATTAAACTTAAAAATGATACTATTACTGATAACAACTATTTTCAAAACACATATAGAGACGAACATTCATCATCCAGCGATTTTTATGAATATTTGACTATAACTACCCCGATAAATCAGTCTCAAGACACAATTGTCGGTCAAATTCAAGATGCTTTTAATACTCAAGCCAACCAATTAATGGCAAAAAAAGAACTTAAGTTAAATACAAAATATTATTTGAACAACATAACAACTAAACAAAATGGAGTTTTATTAAATGGTTTTGGAGCTGTTACAGTTGAAAGACCTATGATTTTGAGTAATCCAACAAGAATTGTATATGATTTACCAAATACTCTTGTTGATACAAGATTACGGAATAAAGAATATAGAATAAATGAAAACGAAACAGTTAAAATCGGTCAATTTTCTGTTAATAAAGCCCGTATTGTTATAACAACTGAAGCAGTAAGTGACTATATTCCAATATATTCTAACGATAGCCAATCTTTGATTTTAGCAAATTATAAAAAAACTAATAATACGACATTATACAATAATTCTACAAATCTAATCGCATACAATAAAGAAAAAAATGATGCCTTAACAGAATCAATGATATTAAAATTTGATTCAACTGTTGTGCATGGTATTGACAGATACAATGATAAAGTTATTTTGTATTTATACAATGCTTCAAAATACAATGAAGAAAATTTCAATGCAGCATATAAAGGAACTTTCTTTGCAAATGCAAAGTTAGAACTTATGCCAAAAATCGGAATGAAATTAACAATTCCGGTAGAACAAGATGCATTGGTTAATACGTATCTTGGCGCAGATGGAAGAAGTCTAAAAGTAAAAATTAAGAATGTAAAAAAACAAGTAACAGAACCTGTTGTTAAAAAACCGACTCAAACAACTCCAATAATCTTAAACCCACCTAAAACAACATCAAATAACACAGATAAGAAAAAAGTTGTTATTGATGCCGGTCATGGCGGAACAGATGTTGGTGCAACCGGTGGTGGAATATATGAAAAAAATATTACACTTGATGTATCAAAACGAGTTGAGTCAATTTTAAAACAACGTGGCTACCAAGTTTTGATGACACGACCTGATGATAAATTTGTTTCATTACAAGATAGAGTAACTATTAGTGAAAATTACTCTCCGAATATTTTTGTAAGCATTCACGTAAATTCCAGTGTAAGACCGGAAATTACAGGTGTTGAGACACATTATTATCACCAATACAGTATGTCTTTGGCTCAAACTGTTCATTCCGCATTTGCAAGCGAAGTTCAATCTCCTAACAGAGGTTTGTTTAAATCTAAATTTTATGTTATAAATCATACTACATGCCCTGCTATTTTAGTTGAAATAGGCTTTATATCTAACGCAAATGAAAGGGCTCAACTTGTAAGTGAAAAACGTAAACAGGCTACAGCTAAATCCATAGCTGACGGAATAGACAATTATTTTAAACAGAAGTAGAAAGAGAAATGACAGACAATAGACCAATAGCTTTTTTTGACTCAGGAGTAGGTGGATTAACCGTATTTGCAAAGGTGAAAAAACTTTTGCCAAATGAAAATTATTTATATTTTGGCGATACAAAAAATATGCCTTACGGAGAAAAAACAGAAAACC
>CAKUQA010000158.1 GCA_934675225.1 uncultured Candidatus Melainabacteria bacterium
GCCGATTTGTATAAATGAAAGAAAACCTTTACGTAATGTAAGAATAGCAATAGATGCAGGACATGGTGGAAATGAATTGGGGGCTATCGGGTGTTTGGGAGATAAAGAAAAAGATATCAACCTTTCTATTGCGAAATATTTGGAAGAAGATTTAAAGAAAAAAGGCGCCAAAGTAATAATGACTCGAGAAAATGACGATTATGTCGGTTTGAAAGATAGAGTTAATATTTCAAATATGGAAGATGCTGTGGTTTTTATTAGTATTCATTGTAATGCTTTGCCGGATGGAGCTGATCCGAATAAAAACAGTGGCACAAGTATTTATTACTATTATCCGCAAGCAAAACCTTTAGCAGATGTGATTATGAATACTATTGTCTCTGAGCTTGGAGTAAATAACGATAAAGTTAGACAAGGAAGCCTTGCTGTTGTTAGAAATACAAATGCTTTGAGTCTTTTGGTTGAAACTTCATATATAATAAATCCGACAGATAATGCAAATTTAATTAATTTGGATTTCCAAAAACAATATGCAAAAGCAATAACAGATGCGTTAGAAAATTATTTTAAAGAATAAATAAAAAAGCGAAGCTAATTTAAGCCTCGCTTTTTATTTAATTGGAAGTTTTTTACTCAAAAACTATTTTGTTACATAGTTCAAAAGAGTTCTAACGCCGGCTCCTGTTGAACCCGCAATAAATTCTTTTTGAGGTTTTTCAATATATGCGGTGCCTGCAATATCGATATGAGCCCATTTCGGTCCTTCTACAAATTCTTGTAAAAATATACCGGCTGCTGAAGCTCCGCCCATTCTTGAACCTGTATTTTTCATATCTGCTATATCTGATTTTAAACTATCAAAATATTCTTTATCCATCGGAAGTTTCCATAACTTTTCACCGGAATCTTTTCCTGTTTCAATCAATCTTTCGATAAGTTCGTCATCATTTCCCATAATACCGGAAATGTATGTTCCTAATGCAACAACGCAAGCTCCGGTTAATGTTGCGATATCAATAACTTCATCAACATTAAGCTCGCAAGCATAACACAATGCATCTGCAAGAGTTAATCTGCCTTCGGCATCAGTGTTGTCAACTTCAATGGTTTTACCGTTTTTTGCGGTTAAAATGTCTCCCGGTTTGTAAGAAGAACCTGAAGGCATATTTTCACAAGCGGCAATTAGACCATGAACTTCAATATCCGGTTGAAGTTTTGCTAATGATTTCATAACACCTAAAATACAAGCTGCACCGGACATATCATCTTTCATTGTCAGCATAGATGATGCCGGTTTGATATCAAGTCCGCCGGAATCAAAACAAATTCCTTTTCCTATAAGAGCAATTTTTTTCTTAACGTTTTTACCGGTGTATTTCATGTGAATAAATTCAGGAGGGTTAACACTTCCTTGACCAACAGCCAAATATGCTCCCATTCCCATTCTTTGAATTTTTTCTTTATCAAAAACTTTTGTTTCAACACCTTCTAATTCGGAAGCTATTTGAGCAAGTTTTTGTGGTGTTGCAATTTGAGCAGGTGTGTTAGCTAAATCTCTTGTAAATTTCATAGCTTCACCGAAAATAATACCTTTTTCAACCTCTTCTTTAGAAAATCTTGCAAAAGTAATTTCGTCTAAATGGTGCGCTTTTTCTGATTTATATTTGTCATAAGCATAATCTGCAATCATAGCTCCGATAGCTGCTGATTTGCCATAATCGGCGTTTATATCAAAATCAAATGCAGCTTTTTTAGCTTTTATTTGTTGTAATTTTTTTATAGATTTTGCAACAGCTTCTCTCATTTTGTTATGGTCGAATTCTTCTTTTTTACCGAAACCAATAATTAAAACTTTATCAGCAGGAATTTGTCCTAAAGTGTGTATTAAATAAGTTTGTCCAAATTTCCCTTCAAAGCCGTCTTTGTCTACAGCATAAGTATTTGCAAGCTCCACGGAAGTTTTTTCGCCTTCAAATTTGTTGATAACCAAAACTTCTATAGGAGTAGACATTACGTCTTGTGCAACTTTAATTTCCATAATCTTTCTCTCCTTTTTACTCTAGAAAGTATAGCACTTTAAACAAGTTTTGTAAATTGGTATATATGTATCATTTTTTAAATATCTACTATACAAAAATATATAATCATGTTAAGATGTTGACAGATGTAGTAGGTAAATATTTTTTGGAAATATATGCAATAAAATTAATTCAAAAATAAAAATAATTTGAGCTCGATAGGATATATGTATCGGGCGTTGCGTGTATTATTAAAAAATAGAAAAGGATAAGGTATAAAACTTTATGGACTTTTTATTGATTATTGCGATTATTGCAGTAATAGCTCTAATCGCTGTGCTGTTTGTCCAACATAGCAAAACTAAATCCGTTCTTTTGTCTGTTGAAAAAGATAGACAAGCGTTGGAAGAAAAAGAAAAATTACTTTTAAAAGAGGCTCGTATCAAAGCAATTGAAGAACTTCAAGACGATAGAGAAAAGCTTAATGAAGAAGAAAGAGAAAGAAGGCAAGAGCTTGCAAGACAAGAACAAAAATTAGCAAAACGTGAGGACATGCTTGAAGATAAAATTCAAGAGTACACAGATAAAGATCTTCAAGCTCAGAGAAAAATAGATGAACTTCTTGAAAAAGAGGATTATTTAGCAGAAATTGTTCAAAAACAAACGACAGAACTTGAAAGAATTTCCGGAATGTCCGCAGAAGAAGCAAAAACAATGCTTTTAGACCAATTGAAGCATGATTTGGCGCAAGAACAAATGCAGTTAGTAAGAGAAAATGAAGCTAAAATTAAAGAAACTTCTCTTGAAAAAGCAAAAGAAATTCTTTCTACAACAATGCAAAGATGTATGATTGAACAAGTTGTAGAAACTACTGTTTCTGTAGTTGCATTACCAAATGATGAAATGAAAGGTCGTATTATTGGTAGAGAAGGTCGTAATATTAGAGCATTAGAAACATTAACTGGTGTAGATTTAATTATTGATGATACTCCGGAAGCTGTTGTATTATCAAGTTTTGACCCTGTTAGACGTGAGATTGCAAAACTGGCTTTAGAAAAACTTATTGTTGATGGACGTATTCACCCAGTTCGTATTGAAGAAATGGTTGAAAAAGCTCAAGAAGAAATCGACAAGAAAATTTGGGAAGAAGGCGAAAATGCCGCTCTTGAAATGGGTGTTATGGGCTTGAATAAAGAGCTAATTAAAACTTTAGGCCGACTATATTATAGAACAAGTTATGGTCAAAATGTTTTGAAACATTCACTAGAAGTTGGTCACATAGCAGGCATGCTTGCTGCAGAGATTGGAGCAAACGAAAAAATTGCTAAACGTGCAGGGCTTTTACATGATATTGGAAAAGCTGTTGACCAAACTCAAGAGGGTACACATATTCAGTTGGGTGTTGAAATCGCTTCAAGATTTGGTGAAAGACCGGAAGTTATTCATGCGATAGAAGCTCACCATGATGACGTAGTTGCAAATACGATAGAAGCTGTTCTTGTAAAAGTTGCTGATGCTATTTCTGCGGGCAGACCAGGAGCAAGACGTGATACATTGGAAATTTATATCAAACGTTTGCAAAAAATTGAAGAAATTGTAAACAGCTTTGAAGGTATTAAACAATCTTTTGCGGTTCAAGCAGGTAGAGAGGTAAGAATAATTGTTGAATCTGAGAAATTTGATGATTTGGCATCTCAAAAACTTGCTAGAGATGTTGCAAAACGTATTGAAACAGAACTGGATTACCCTGGACAAATCAGAGTTACGGTAGTTCGTGAATTCCGTACAACGGAGATAGCAAAATAAAATTTATAAAGCAATATGGCGTTAAGGTAATAAGTACTTAACGCCAGAAGCTTTTATAAAATTGGGTTACAAGATTATGAGTGATGATAAGATTATAAAAATTTTATTTTTTGGAGACATGGTTGGCAGACCAGGGCGATTTGCTGTTAGAGATTACATGTCTAAGCAGGGGCAAGAGACTCTTTCTACTTATCATTCTCAATTTACTATTGCAAATGTCGAAAATGCATCACATGGATTTGGTCTAACAGAAAAAAATTATAATGAAATCTCAGGATATGGTATAGATTGTATGACTTCTGGAAACCATATCTGGGATAAAAAAGAAATTTTTAACTACATCGATAGGGCAGACAAACTTGTTCGCCCTATTAATTATCCTAGTGGAACTGCTGGTTGTGGAAGTCGAATTTTTGAAATTCCTGATGGAATAAAAATTGGGGTCATAAATGTATTAGGTCGAGTTTTTATGTCTCCTGTTGATTCTCAGTGGACTGTTGTAAAAGCGGAAATAGAACGCTTAAAAGAGATAACACCTATTATTATTGTAGATTTTCATGCAGAAGCTACTGCTGAAAAAATTTGTTTTGCAAAATATTGTTCAGAACTTGGTGTAAGTGCGTTTTTGGGAACACATACACATGTTCAAACTGCTGATGAACAAATAATGAATAATATGGGATATATTACTGATGCCGGTTTTTGCGGTACAAAAGAGAGTGTTATCGGAATGGAATAC
>CAKUQA010000159.1 GCA_934675225.1 uncultured Candidatus Melainabacteria bacterium
CAAGTTCAGAGTGACAACATTCGTCATTCTGAGCGAAGCGAAGAATATTTTGAATATTTTCCCAACCATGCGATGTTGCGGTTCCGCCTCAACATTACGGGTTTTATTATTTTACAAACAAAGGCTTTACTAATACGTAAATATCGTTGAACAATACAAAGACTAAAAGCGCTATCAACAAAGCAAAAAATACTGTCATAATTTTATTTGCAATTTCTTCATCCACAGGTTTGCCTTGTATTTTTTCAATAATCAGGAATAATAAGTGGCCACCATCAAGTGCCGGTATCGGTAAAATATTTAAAATAGCTAAATTCATTGAAATTACGGCAGTTAATAGTATTCCATAGAAAATTCCTTCGCTACTGATTATGTCGCCACCCATTTTGGTAATCAAAACAACTCCATGCATGTTTTTTAATGGAATTTTGCCCGTAAATAATTGTTTTAATACAATTACCATTGATTTTGTCTCATTGTACAAGTAATCATAACTTGTTTTAAATGCAGATTTAATTCCTGTAACAGGAATTAAAATTTCTTTTCTATCTAATGTTATTCCGATTAGGCCTTCACTATCTGAATAAACTGTTTTTAAGGTAATTATTTCACCGTTTCTCAAAACCTTGATGTTAAGCGGTTTTTGTGTGTCAGAAAGTGCATAGGCAACATCTTTTAATGAAAAAGTTCCATCAGTTTCTATAAATTTTTTGTTCTTTATTTGGTCTCGTAAATTTATTTGGTTTTCAGAAAGTTTAATTTCATTTGGTTTATATAATTCAATAGTGTTAAGTATATTATCATTAAGAACAACTTGGTGTTCTTTTTCTAAGTTGTTTGGAATTGCAATAGTCAGGTCTTTTTCGATTATTTCGTCTTGGGAAAAAGCGGGATTAATGGCTTTCAAACTATTATAATTTTTTTCTACAATATCTTCTTGTGTTTTACCATCATAAGAAGCACTATACATAGCGTAAAGGTTAATGGCATATTTTGTATTGATTTTTGAACCGTTTATCTCAATAATTTGGTCTCCTTTTTGGATACCTGAAGTCCAAATACTTGCTTCTTTGGGAGCAACAATATCATTTACAAACATATTAAATCGTTCTGATGGCATATTGTGCCACAAAGCTGCAGTTAAGAGCACTAAAACATAGGCACAAATAACATTTGCAATAACTCCTGCTGAGAATATAATTGCTCTTTGCCAAATAGGTTTGTTCATTAGCCTGTCAGGAGAATTTTTTGGAATATCAGAGTCTTTGTCATCATCCGGAAATGAAACGTAACCGCCAAATAGAAAGGCGTGAACAACAAGAGTTAAGTTTCCGACTTTTTTCTCCCACAAAGTTGGTCCAATTGGTAAACCAATCCCGAATTTATCCACTTTAACTTTGAAAAATAAAGCGGTTAAAAGGTGCCCAAGTTCGTGAACAAGTATTAAAAGCCCGATTAGTAAAATCATTATAATGATTGACATAAATTCTCCCTTTTGAACATAAAAATTAAAAATAAACCGTGTTTAAAATTAATACAAATTTTAAACACGGCTATATATCTTATAGTAATTCTTTTAAGTAGTTTGGTAATGCAAAACGCGCATTGTGGTATTCTTTATTATATATTTTACAAGTTTTTACGATATCTTCGTATCTGTCTTCTGCAAAATATGATAATGGTTCAACATTTTCTGAGCAGAATGCCCAAGCCCAATATCCACCGGGGTATGTAGGAATATTTGATGTGTATGTTGAGCAAATTGGGAATACTCTTTTTAGCAATTTATACATTTTTTGAACAGATTCTTTTTGTGCAAAAGGAGATTCTGATTGGGCAACCATAATGCCATCTTTTTTTAATGAATTTTTTACATTTGTGTAAAATTCATCTGTAAATAAACCTTCTCCCGGTCCGATAGGGTCTGTTGAGTCGATTAATACTATATCGTATTCATTTTTTTTATCTTTTATAAATTCGATAGCATCTTCAACTTTTATTTCTACTCGCGGGTCAGAAAGTCCGCAAGAAATTGTAGGCAAAAATTCTTTGCAAGAGTCGATTACCATACCATCAATTTCGCAAAGAACAACTTTTTTGACAGATTTGTGTTTTAGAACTTCTCTAACTGTTCCTCCATCGCCGCCTCCGATTACAAGGACACTTTCAGGATTTTTGTGTTGCATCATCGGAATATGTGCAATCATTTCGTGGTAATGGTATTCATCGCCTTCTGTTGTCATCATCAAATCATCCAAGGTAAGAACTCGCCCTAGAGCGCTTTCTGATTCAAAAATCTCTACTTTTTGAAAGTCTGATTGTTTGGAAAATAAAACTTTTCCAGCTTTAATAGCAATTCCGTATCCGGATGGTGTAATTTCGTGGTAATATCCATTTTATATTCCGTTATGCATTTTTTCTCCTTTTACTAATTTTCTGAATGAATTATAACATAAATAAATTCTCGATGTTACGGAATTTGGTATTTAATCCCCATTATTAAGTGATATTGTGTTGGGTGGACAAATGACAAAAAATTAGTATAATAAAAGCTATGGCAGAAATTAATTTAGGACATTTAATATCTAAATTTGTAAATTATCAGACGTTGAATATACAGCGCCAAGCTTCGCAAAATAAACCCGCTCAAACATCTTTTGCGCCTTCTCCTTCTCCTCAAAATGCTGTTGCGCCAAAGTCAACTGCTCAAAATTTGCCCCAAACCCCTCAAATTGGTAATATGGGAGGGAGTGATAAGTCTGTTTACGTAAAGGATATGATGAAATTACCCAAAAATATGAATGAATTGTTTTATATGCTTCAACGTAATATTTCTTTGGCGCAATTTAATCAACGTTTTGCAAATCAGGTTAATATGCAAAGAAATGCGATGTCTCAAACGCAGGCACAAATTCTTGCTCAATTGCAGGGGTTATCATTATCAGAAGCACAAAATATAATTTTAACAGGGAACAAAGCAGCTTTGAATCAATTACAAAGTACATTGAAAAATTTGACAATATCCCCAAACAGTTTAATAAATCTTTCTCAAATTGCTCAAATGATTGAAACAAACGGTAAAGATGCAATTGCTAAATTGATTACAACAATGGCAAATTCAGCAAAACTTGGAATTACTGATTTAACACAGCTTAAAGATACTGCAAAGCTTATAAATGCAAGTGTTGCAGCAGCTGCGCAAAATGATTCTGCACAGACTATGAAACTTTTAATGCTGCTATATCTTCCTTGGCTTCCTTTGCAAGAAGGGGTTGGGTTTGACCTTGAAATTGAAGCAGGAGAAAAAACTGATGGTTCGGATAGTATTTTAATTATTACAATTACAACCCTTAATTATGGAAATGTCACTGCAACATTGATTTTAGAAACCTCAAATTCTGTTCATGTAAATATAGAGTGCGTTAGAGAATTTCCTAAGGAAGAATTGATGTTGAGACTTGAGGGGGATGAAAAACATTATTCAATGAAATCTGTTGTATCTTTTGAGGCAAGTTCTCAAACAACGGCAAATGGTGCACAGGAAAAACCGCAAGCTAAAATTAATATGGGAAATACTAATGAAATTAATCCATATTTATTATTGATGGCACATACAATAATAAGACATGTTATCGAAATTGACAAAAACACATCAAACGGGATAAAATCACATATAGACTAATTTAGAAAGGAAAGAAGATGAAATTTGTACATGTAATGATAAGAGTTAAAGACTTAGATAAATCAATGAAGTTTTATACAGGACTTCTTGATATGAATAAAACAGGGGAAGTTGAGCTTGAAGATTGTACGTTAATCTATTTGAGTGATGAAGATGGACAAACACAGATTGAAATGACTTATAATAAAGAGACTCCTGAAAGCGGATATCAAAACGGGAATGCATTTGGACACCTTGCTTTTGAGCTTAATAATATGAATGAATTTACTGTTAGAATGAATAAATTTGGTTACAAATATCTTTATGAACCATTTTTTATGCCGGAAGTTGGTATGCATATCGCTTTTCTAAAAGATCCGGATGGAAATGAAATTGAAATTATGGCAAAAAATATGTAATAAATAGTTTTTTGTTTGATTTAAATTGTGTTTTGTGGCGGATTAACTTTAAAATGTTTTTCCGCCATAAATAATTATATACTAACAGTTTCTACAAGTTTTTTTGCAACACTCAAAGCTTCATTAAAAACAAACTTATTACGAAGGAAATCATCTCTTTCAATATATTTTGAAACAATTTTTCTTGCGAATGTACCTATAGCAATTCCGTTATAACCTATTCCGCATTGTTTGGCTAATTCTGCGGTTTTCGAGTTTGTTCCTCCTGACAGCATTATATAAACAGGTAACTTTGCATTTTGTACAATTTCTGCAGTTGCAACTGCTTGCAAAGTTGTCTTGTAGTCGTCTTTACCTCCACTCATTGGAAAACCATCTGCTTGAATTATAGTTGTATATGGATTTCTGTTTTTTATCATTTGTTGTATGCGTTTAATCATTTGTTCTTCTGACAAATGTCCGCGGGCAGTGCAAATAC
>CAKUQA010000160.1 GCA_934675225.1 uncultured Candidatus Melainabacteria bacterium
AGATCTTGAGGCTGCTGTCGTTGGAACTGATGCTGCCAGAACACTTCCTTCTTTTGTGAATGTTATGTTTTCAATTTCTTTGTTAGACATATCTGTAACTGCAATTTCAGCTTTTTCTATCTGGTCTAACTGTGCAAATTTCAAATCTAAATGGTCTAAATCAATTTTGAAATCAACAGTTTCTCCAGGTTTAAATTCTCCTTGGATTTCGATAGCTTTTGCCGCATTTTTAACTTTTACGTTGTCAAGAGTTTCATTTGGAAGATATACTTTTGCAGTTTTCCCGATAGTAAAAGTATCCCCTTGTGAAACACCAAATGTTCCATCATAAGAACGACCGGCTGTAGCACGTAATGTTGTATCTAATCTTCCTAAAAATCCGAAAGACGCATCTCCGGCAATTTGAATAAATTGTGGACTCATCAACGCTGAATACAATAAAATAAATATTGGCAATTGAATTAATAACGGTAAGCAACCGCCCATTGGGTTAAACTTATGTTCCTTGTAGAATTCCATAAGTTTTTGTTGCATTCTTTGCGGATCATTTTTATATCTGTCTTGTATAGCCTTAATTTTAGGTTGTAATGACTGCATCATTTTCATTGAACGTTGTTGAGAAACATTCAACGGCCACATAGCAAGTCTAATTACAACTGTTAATAATATAATTGCAAGCCCATAGCTGCCAACAACAGAAGCTAAAGCTTTTAACGCTTCAATAGTTAAAGTAGTAAAATCCAATTTCCCTAATCCTCTTAATATTAATTCTTCGACTTTGTGAATTGTCTTTCTGAGTATTGCGAAGAATTTCTAATCTGCCTCAGAACGACATCTTCTAAAAGAGTATTATAAAATTTAGGTCAAGTCAATAAATTGTAAACTTTGGTTTTTTATTAAAATAATATTATTTGAGTTGATTTGTTAATATAAAAAATATTAATAAAAACACTTGACTATAAAATTTGTTTATAATACACTAATTCTTGTCAGCAGTGACGGGATGTGGCGCAGCTTGGTAGCGCACCTCGCTTGGGACGAGGGGGTCGCACGTTCAAATCGTGTCATCCCGACCATTTAAAAAAGAGAACCTCTAAATAGGTTCTCTTTTTTTTATATACTTGTGCAATTTTAATGTTTTTTATTATTATCCCAATTCGCTAAACTGTTCTTTTGGAGCTCCGCAAATCGGGCATTCGTAACTGTCTGGTAATTCTTCAAATTTCTTACCTTCTTTTTCTTCGTCGTAAATCCATTGGCATACATCACATTGATATTTCATATTTTTCTCCTTTTGTGTTATAATTTACTTATTATGAAACATATTTTTGAAACTAAAGTTTATTATTCAGACACAGATGCTTATGGTGTAGTTTGGCATGGCTCATATTTGAGATGGATGGAAAAAGGACGTGTTGATCTTTGCGATATGCTAGGCTTAGATTTAGTCGCTATGAAAAATAATGACGTTCTTTTACCTGTTGCTAATATGAATGTACGTTATAAGGCTTCTGCGCGTTTGAATGATGATATTATTATTGAAACATGGATTGAAAAATACAATAGCCTTTCGGTTACATTCGGTCAGATTATAAAATCTAAAAAGGATGACAAGATTTTTATAAAAGCCGAGTTTGATGTTGTAGCTATAAATGAAGCTGGTAAGTTATACAGAAGAATGCCGGAAATTGTTACGAATGCTTTGAAAAAGGCTGCTGAATAAGGAGTCTTTTATAATGGCAGGTGTTCGTTTAAACAAATATATTGCATCATCAGGACTTTGTTCCAGAAGAAAAGCGGATGAACTCATTGAGCAAGGTGTAGTTGCCGTAAATGGTAAAATTGTCAAAGAGTTAGGTTTTTTGGTGCAACAAAAGGATAAGGTTTTTGTTAATAAAAAACTTATACATCCTTCAAAGCATGAATATTACAAGTTTTATAAACCTGCCGGCTATATAACTACCTGTGATGATGAAAAAGGCCGAAAGACAATTTATGATATTTTGCCTGAAAAGTTAATGGGTTTGAAACCTGTTGGACGCTTGGATAAGGATTCTACGGGGCTTCTTATTTTAACAAATGACGGAGAGTTGATTAATGCTCTGACGCATCCTTCAATAAAAGTTCCGAAGGTCTATATTGTAACTGTTAATTCTGCCGTTCACAGGCGAGAGTTGGAACAAATGGCTAATGGTATAGAAATAGAACCACAAAAAATAGCTTATGCTGATATTCAAGTTTTAGAAATGGATAATAAGCATACAGAAATGCAAATAACTTTATACCAAGGTATGAATAGGCAAATCAGAAAAATGTTTGAACATTTCGGCTATGAAGTTAAAGTCTTGAAGCGTATTCAGCATGCTACTATTCGATTAGAAGGATTAAAACGTGGCGATGTTAAACCTATTAAGCCTGCACAAATAAAAGAATTAAAAAATTTTTTGAATAGGATTTCACAATGATAAGAATTGCTCTTTGTGGAAATATTGCATCAGGTAAGTCTACTGTTCAGAAATTTTTAGAGAAAAATGGTTATAAAGTTCTTGATACTGATAAAGTTGCGCATGAGCTTTTAACAGTAAAAAATGATGTTTTGTTTAAAGCATTTGAAAAATTTGATGTATTTGAGAATGGAGAATTTTCTCGAGAAAAACTAGGCAAATTGGTGTTTAAAAATGCTGATACCAAAAAGATGTTAGAAGATATTTTACATCCGCAAATAAGACATGAAATAGAAAAATTTTTTGAACAAAATAGTTGTAAAAAATATGTATTTGTAGGAATTCCGTTGTTGTTTGAAGCTAATATGACAGATTTGTTTGATAAAATAATATTTGTTTATGCAGATGACGAGATAAGGTTGAAAAGGCTTTTGCGCCGTAATAATTATACGATAGATTATGCAAAAGCCAGAATAAATTCACAAATGCGACAAGAAGAAAAAGCTCAAAAATCCGATTATGTATTAAATAATAACGGAAGTATTGAGGAATTAAAATTTAAATTAACTAAGCTATTTGAACAAATCCGTTGATATCTTTTGGAGAACGAGTTATTTCTGCAACATTCCCTTTTGAGGTGTTGCCTTCTATTGTTACAACTTTTCCGTTCGGTAATACTTCTTTAACTATTCCGGTATGTGATTTGTTGAAAATTACGATATCTCCCGGTTTAGCATCAGATACTTGTGTTGTATAACAATTGTTGTTTTTACCCCATTGTTTTAGTTTTGCAACTTGTGGAGAACCAAAGTCTGATGGTAAAGTTTTTCCGTTTTTTCTAAAAGCTTCTTTAGTCACGTATGTAACAAAATCTGCACACCAGCTTTCGGTTCTACCTCCTGTAAATTTTTTGTATGAACCGTCGCTTTCTTTGTACCCAAGATATTGTTTTGCTGTTGAAACTATTGAAGCTCCAATATTACTATTTAGGCGTGTTGATTGAGTTAAGTTTCCGAATTTGCTAAAATCAAATTGGCTGTTTTTGTAAATAGATGCATATTGACTGAAAATATCTGTATTGATTTGTGGAAAACTTAAATTATTATACAAAAATAAAGGAGTTGTTAGTAATGATGAACTCATAAAAGGGTTATACAAATTGTATGAATTTGTATAGCTTGTTTGTTGATTAATATTGACATTTCTGTTTACGTCAACAAGTCCCATAGTTATCCCCTAATTTCCTCTATATTTATATAAAGTATTTTTAGGTTCTGAAATTGCTAGTTATGTAACGAATTGTTAAACAGGAATAAATACATAAGCTCTGTCTGTTTTTAATATTTCGTCCTCCATAATGTCACTGCAAGCTTTTCCGTTACCTAGTGCTACAGTAACATGCCCGTTTTCTCCTATTTGTTTTTCTTCTCCATTTTGGTTTGTGCATGTTTCGTTTGCATCATAAACTATTACACTACCTTTAGGTAAATCGTTAAGTTCTTCTCCTTTTACTTTTGTTTCTTGGAAGTTAGAATTAGCTCTAAGAATATATTTGCAGAACTCTCCATTTCCATTAATATATGGACCAAGTCCGCTATTTACGATTGCATTTTTAACATATCTTGCGCATAGAGGATTGTTAGGAGCTCTGTCTGTCGGAAGTCCTGCAACAACGTTTTGGGCAAGAATTTCACCTTTTAATGAATTGTATTGTCTATTTTGTTTATTATTTATTTGGAATATTGAATTATTCAAATTAGAAGAAAATAAATTTGTTTGAGTTTGCCAGATATTGTTTATAGGAATATTGTAGCCATAAAAATTGTTCGTTGGCATAAACATGTTCATCATATTTATAAATGGGTTGAACATATTCATGAACGAAAAATTATAATTGTAATTGTTAAAACAATTATTAAACCACATAACCTTTTTACCTAATTCTAACCTTATTAATATAAAAAATTTTTGCTTTATAAAATTGCTTTTTTTGTAAATAAATGTAAAAACAAAAATAAGGTCAAATAAGTTTATCTTATCTGACCTTATTTTAATTATTATTCAGTTAACAAATTATTCAACAGTAACAGATTTTGCAAGGTTTCTTGGC
>CAKUQA010000161.1 GCA_934675225.1 uncultured Candidatus Melainabacteria bacterium
TATATCGTTATCAGGATTGATTTTTTTATGTGCAGCTAAAGCTGTAATCGCTGCTCCCATTGTTAATTTTGGAACAGTTACAAAGTCTAAAATGTATTTTGATGCTAGAATTTCAAGTTGTTCTTTTTGTTCTACTAAAAATTTTTCTTGTAAAACTAATATAAATTTTGCTTTAATATTATTAAATGAGTTTAAAACGTGTTCTATCATCATTTTTTGATTAAATTTAATAAAAGGTTTTGGAATGTCGAATCCTGCAACAGAGAACCGACTACCTGCACCAGCCATAGGTATAACTATATTGATTGTTTTATTTATATCTTCTATCATCTACTAAATTACTTTTTATAATCCAAATATCTTTATCTTAAACTCAATTTATAAGAATCTTGTTTTAAGATTTATCTAAATAAGTTTCATTATAAAATAATCTTTTATAATGCATAAAAGCTTGATATGCCTTTATAAATCTTAATTTTTTTAAACACTTTAAACATTTTTTTAGTGGTATAAAATATTTAAACTTATATTTTATTTGTTTAATTGGTTTTAAAATGTAATAATCAATATCATATACAGGTACTGATTTCAAACACCATTTTTTATACCAATATTGATACAAGTCTTCAGTTACGAATGTTTTTTCTGCTCGTAATAAGTATGGGTGTTCTAAAGCTTCAAAATCAAAATCATTTCGCTCAACAACCTGTAAATTATTTACTATACTAAGTTCTGATAAATCTAAAAGCTCCTTATTTAATTCGAATCCCCAATCAGAATTAACTTTTCCAAACTTATCTTCAAATTTCTTTAGAACATTGTACCAAATATACCCTTCAGAACCACGTTTTGTAATAACAGGTTGATAATCAATCAATGTATCTTGAGGGAAAGGGTGATCCATAAAATAATTTGCTTCCTCTTTGGGTTGTAGAGGAAGATTCCAATATGTTAAAACATCCTCAGTCAAGCCAAAACAAGAAATATCTGTCGGACTCAATGGATAAATATAAGGCAGTGTTGGATAATGAACTAAAACTCTTTTTTTGAAAAATTTCCATTTAGGATTTCTTTCAGGATATTTATCGAAATGTTGTAAAAATTTGTCATCTTTTAATAGCAAATCTGTTCGCCATTTTAAACAATATTTTCTTGTTGCTTTTTTTATTCCGTTTGAAGAAGATAAAATTTGTCTATTTAAATTATTTAATAACTTTTGATCTTTAAATAAAAGTGTGCCGCCGGGATCCTTATTCAAGAGAACGATGTCATAGTCTAAGTCAGTTAAATTAGAGCCTTCCCAAGTTGATAAGATAATTTCCGCGTTTGGAAATAGTTCTCTCATTTTTTTACAAACTAAGCTTGTACTGTCTTTATATATTGGACCTTGTATGACTATTGATATTTCAGAACTATCTATCATTTTGTTTCTCCTGATTCTATATAAAAACAGTATGTATGCCTGTTAATGCTCTACCAATCTGATTACAACGAATATTATAGCATATTGTATTGCCTGTTGCAATAAGTTAACAATTTAATGCCGGATTTTAGTTTTTCAATATGTATTTGAGAGGAGGCAAATTTGTTAATAGTTATATTTAATTAAAATTATAAAAAATATGAATTTTGAAAAAAGGGAAAAACAGTAAATTGAAACAATATCTGAGATTAGTTTATTTTATATATGAATTCCTTTTTGGTCGTAAATTTATATAGAGGTTGTTTTTTAGTTTTTAATCGGATAAATTGTGGTTTTGGTTGGTGTAGAAACTTCAATATTTTATGGAAAAATTATAATTTTCTTACTTGATAATTTTTAATTCTTGTGAGTTCTTATAATCACGAGTGGGGAAATAGTGGGGAAGAATTAAAAAATTGCATTAAAAAAGGCTTTTGAAAAATCTTCAAAAGCCTTGTATTTACTTGGTTGCGGGAGCTGGATTTGAACCAACGACCTTCGGGTTATGAGCCCGACGAGCTACCAGACTGCTCCATCCCGCGATATCTAATTTGTACGTGAGTGAAATACACTCAACATCTATATTATGCTCCGTAAATTTTAAAAATCAAGTACTTTGAAATTTTATTTTAAAAACTTTTACCCCCATAATTAATTATAGGGGAATTATAAGTGTTGTCAGCATAATTTTTAAGTTGTGATTTTTTATAAAACAAGCGGGAGATAAATAAAAGAACTATTCGGGCGAAAGATATTTGTATTCTAGTTTTATTTACATATATAGTAAGTGTTTTATAAATACCAATAACACTGATTATATCAATCAAGCAGATTAAGTTACAAACAAAAAGCCTCTTATGAGCCAACGAGCTATCCTTAAAGTTATTTTACAAATATCAAAATAAATATTTTTTTATAGTATTGTTATGTTACTAAGGAGTTGTAAATTATGCCTTCAATAATGCAATCAAATATTGAAAACAGAGTTTCTAAAATAAAATTACCAAAAGAAAAGTTCCTAATGCCATTATTTGAAGCTGTTTCAAACTCTTTGCAAGCTATTGAAGATAAGTTTGAAAATAATATTAAAAATGGAAAAATTATTATAAAAATTTCTAGAGATGATACAAATCAAACAACTTTTGACGGGATTGATAAATCTTTATTGCCAATTAAGAATATTATGATTCGTGATAATGGGATTGGGTTTAATGCTGATAATTTTAACTCCTTTAGAATATATGACTCTCCATACAAAAAGAGTAGAGGTGGTAAAGGGGAAGGTCGTCTTTATTGGTTAAAAGTATTTGATAAAGCATTAATCTCTAGTGTTTATAGTGAAAATAATCATTACAAACACATAGAGTTTCCTTTTTGTATTGAAGACGAAGGAATTGACAGCGATAATATAAAAACTACTAATAGTAAATCTTTTGAAACGTGTACCTGTGTTAAACTAATAGACATAAAAGACAAATATAAAGAGTTATATTTAATACAATTAGAAACTATTGCAAAAAAAATAATTAAACACTTTGTATCTTATTTTATTGATGAAAATTGTCCACAAATAATAATAGAAGAAGATTCTAATAGAATAAACCTCAATGATTATTTTAAAAATACTTGGTTATTTGGTGATATTTTTACAACTAACTTAAATATTATTGATAAAGAATTTAAACTATGTTTTATCAAGTTAAAAGAAAGTGGAAACTCAAATCATAAACTTCATTTATGTGCAGATAAAAGAGAAGTTGAAGAATATAATTTAAAAGACTATATTGCTAATTTGTATTCTAAACTAGGCGAGGATACAGAAGATAAATATTATTATCATGTCTTTGTATATAGTGATTATTTAAATAAATTAGTAAAACCTGATAGAAGCGGTTTTAATTCAAAAGAAGAAGACATGAGATTTCTTTTTCCATTGAGCATAGATGATATTATTAAAAATCTAATTACACAAATTAAAAATGAATTAAATGAAGAACTTGAAAAAATTAAAACAGAAAAATTAAATAGAATTACAAATTATATAAAAACGTCAAGTCCTCAATATAGAATTTTATTAAATGATAAATATGTAGAAAAGTTAGATGATATCAAACCAAACAAAAAAGGGAAAGATTTAGAACTTGATCTATATGAACAACTATATCAATTAAATAGAGATGCCAAACGGAATGCAAATACTTTATTAAAGAAAAATTTAGAGAAAGTTGAAGACAAAGAATTTTTTAATAATAGAATTAAAGAATATTTGGAACAGGTTTCTGAAGTTGGAAAATCCCAACTTGCAGAATATGTGGTTAATAGGAAAGCCTTACTTGAACTTTTATCTAAACTTCAAAAAGAAAATATAAATGGTAAATATGCTTTGGAAGATGCAGTACATGATACAATTTTTCCAATGAAATGTACTTCAGATGATATTGACTACACACAACATAACCTATGGGCTATTGATGAAAAACTTGCATATCATTATTATTTAGCATCTGATAAAAAACTAAATCAAATTGATTGTATTGAGTCGGATTCTGATAAAAGACCTGATATTGCAATATTTGACTATCCAATTATGTTAACGCCAGACGAAAAACTTAGTGCTATTACTTTGATTGAATTTAAACGTCCTGAACGTAATGATTATACCGATGAAGAAAACCCAATAAAACAGATTGTAGATTATGTAAAATTACTTAGAGAATCTAAAAAGAAGTCAAAAAATGGCGAAACTATCAACATTACGCCTAATACTCCTATATATGCTTATATAGTAGCAAGTTTAACGCCAAAACTTAAAGATGTTGCTAATGATACAGGGTATTTAACAATATCGCCTGACGGATTAGGCTATTTTGGATATCATCCAACCCATAAAATTTATTTTGAAATTGTATCTTATAAAAAGATGATACAGGATGCGTCTGATAGAAATAAAATTTTATTTGATAAACTGAACCTATAAGGATACTATGAATATAAATGATAAACTGATATTTATATCTAGCAATGAGTTTAAAATTAATGAAGTAAAACAACAATTTACTAAATATAATAT
>CAKUQA010000162.1 GCA_934675225.1 uncultured Candidatus Melainabacteria bacterium
TTCCAGAGCTGCCGCTTTATTCAGAGCGTCGTCCTGCTTTTCTGTATAGAAAACATCAATGGTATTACATATCTGGTCGATGACCAGCATTCCTGCTATCTCTTTAATCTTGTCAATAAAATTCTGTCTTCCAGAAGATGGATTAATGATAAACAATCCTTTCATCGCTTTCCAAAACCTCCTTTAAATTCCTATATATTTTCAGAGAATCACTCACCAAAACAAGTGCTGAGATACTCTAATAGCACATTACTTTAAATGTGAGGTACCAGGCAATTAAATTACCAAGAATTCCCGTTTAATTTCCTAATTTAATTATTCTAACATAGAGGTTCATGCATTACAAGAATTTTACATACAAATTATATGTTATGTACAAATTTCTACAAGCTAGTATTTATGCGGTTTTTGGGCTTTTCGTAACAAATTATATGTTATGTACAAATTTCTACCTTTAATCTTTTTTTAATATTCTTATGATATTATTTCTTTATTTTCAAGAAATCTGTTATGATTAAATCATAGTAATTCTATGCAGGCATACAATATTTCACCACAGCATACCTGTGCACTTATTTCATATTTGAAATGAAAATTTTACTACACAATTTTCATTAAAAAATTTGCCATTAAATTACTATCAAACTCATTAAAATAGAAAGGAAAAGCTTATGAAAATTCTTGTAGTTGAAGATGAACCAGACTTAAATCACATTATTGCAAAGCATCTTCAGGCAGAAGGATACATTGTTGATTCCTGCTTTAACGGCAATGATGCTGTCTATTATATTACAGAAGAAAGTTATGATGCTATTTTGCTGGATGCCATGCTTCCTGGTAAAGATGGATTTGAAGTTTTAAAAGAGATTCGCAGTCAGAAAATTGAAACACCAGTTATGTTTCTGACTGCCCGTGACCAGACAGAGGATATTGTAACTGGTCTTGATTTCGGTGCCGATGATTACGTTGTAAAACCATTTTCTTTTGAGGAGGTTCTCGCAAGACTTCGTGTTATCATAAAGCGTAGCCCACAGGAACACGGAACTACCTACGAATGTGCTGATCTACTTATAGATACGGATAAAAAATCGGTAACACGAGCAGGCACAGATATTGAACTCTCCCCAAAGGAATACGCTATTTTAGAATACATGGTAAGAAATAAAAACATCGCTCTTTCCCGCTTACAGATTGAATCCAATGCGTGGGGACTTGATTTTGAGGGTGAATCTAACATTATCGATGTGTACATTCGGTATCTCCGCAAAAAAAT
Source organism: uncultured Candidatus Melainabacteria bacterium (assembly GCA_934675225.1). Classification (GTDB taxonomy): domain Bacteria; phylum Cyanobacteriota; class Vampirovibrionia; order Gastranaerophilales; family Gastranaerophilaceae; genus Stercorousia. Next base: position 1,274 of record CAKUQA010000162.1, read on the forward strand.
TGATGATGATTTTGATGTAAAACTCATTCAGACAGTTCGTGGAATCGGATATATGTTAACTGAGCCTGATTAATGCACATTTATTTTACCAGAAATAGAGGAGAAATCATGAAACAAAATAAAAAAATTGCTATTACTCATTATATTTCTATACGTTTTTCCGCTATTATTTTTATCATGGCGGCTATTATGATTCTTTTTATTTCATACTTCTCAAATAAAACCATTTATTTTGACATCCGGCGGCAAATCAGGAAAGAAACACACTATGATTTTCTCAATATTGATATACGAAATGGAAAAATACTTGTGAATAAAAATTTTATTTTTGAAGAAGATCATGTACAAAAAATTATTTTAGACAGTCAGGGGGATTTTTTCCGTGGTCACTATCCAGATAAAAAATTAAAAAATATCCCTGTTAATCAGTGGCATTTTCAAAAAGTAAAATGTTCTTCCGATTATTACTACATTTACGATCGCCCATACTTAAAAAAAGATACAATAACAAATAAAAGAGTCCTTGTTATTGTAAGAAATATCGGAAAGGCATCTGCTTTTGACAGCCAATATAAAACAATGAAATACATTTCCTATACATTTACTTTTGTAATTGCTTTTATCGGCTTTTTACTTATTGGTATTGTTTCTTCCCGGCTGACTATCCCTATGAAAAAAATCAAGGATACTGCCGACAAAATTGGGACTGATGGTGATCTGGCTAAACGTATAGAATATACCACTCCTTTTAAGGAATTAGATGCTATGATTCAGGCAAACAACCGAATGATGGACAGATTAGAAGATTTATTTCAACAACAACAGCAGTTTACTTCTGATGTTGCTCATGAACTCCGAACCCCTTCTGCCATTATATCTGCTGAATGTCAGTATTTAAAAAAATATGGAAAAAACATAGATGATTATACGGAATCTTTAACCGTAATTGAACGTCAAAATACGAAAACAACTGAAATCATCTCACAACTTCTTCAACTTTCCCGTCTTGAACAAGGACGCATAAAAGATGATTTTGAGTATAGTAACTTTAAAACACTCATTGAATCCGTTTGTGACATGGAACCACTTCAGTTTAAAAAACAGATAACGATTTATTCTAATCTTGATGATATATCCATTTATATGAATGTAGGCCTTATGGCTATCGCCGTAAAAAATATTATAAACAACGCAATGAAATACAGCAAAAATAAATCTTCTATCAAACTTAAATTATGGAAAGAAAAAGACTATGTTTTTTTTGAAGTAAAAGATTATGGCTGTGGTATGAGTGAAGAAACAAAAAAACACATTTATGACCGATTCTATCGAGCTGATAAATCCCGCAATACAGAAGGATTTGGGTTGGGGCTATCTCTCGTACATAAGATTATAGAACTGCATAAAGGAACAATTCGTGTGCAAAGTGAACTGGGAGTGGGTTCTATTTTTACACTTAGCCTTCCTTCAGATAAAAGTTCTCAATAATTGAATTAATCGCCCAAACTTTCCAGTCATCCACGCAAAAGATTCATTCTCTCTTGCAAAAGGAAGCTGTAGCATAAGACGGACTCTTGCTTAAACACGTTCTAAAATCTTTAATCTTATTTTAATGTTTCTACGGTATCCTCTCCGTGTTAAAAATTATGAACAGCTATTCAGAATCCACTTGCCAACTACAGCACTTCTATCAAAATAATAGATATATTAGACATGATCCGTCAAAGCCAAGAGTGATTGAAATTATAGATTTTAACATATAGTTTTCTATTATATAGGATTCTGAATAGCGTTGCAAAATAAATAAAAAAAGAATGAAAAGAGGATAACATGAAAACATTATACATACACATCGGCTGTCCCAAAACAGCCACCACTTCTATCCAATATTTTTGCAATGAAAATAAAGAAATACTCTCAAAAAACGGAATATATTTTCCTATTTTTGAACAAAAATATAAAGATGTCAATCCATATCGCAATGGACATTTTCTTATTGCCCATCAGTATGATTCCAAGGGAAAAATCAATACTTTAGACGAACACAGAATTTTTCGTTTCAATATGGATCATATTATCTATATGTTTTCTAAATATAATAACATTCTTCTTTCCGATGAAAGCATCTGGCACAGTGCACATTTTTTCAAAAAAGATTTATGGGAAACTTTAAAAAAAGAATCTCTTAAAAGTGCATTTAAAATAAAAATCATTGTGTATCTCCGACGACAGGATACCGCATTAAATTCCATGTGGAATCAAAAAATAAAGAAATCCAAACAGCGTTTCCGTTCTATGTCATGGGAGGAATTCATCAATACCACTCCCCCAGCTATTTATTTGGATTATGAAGAAGGTTTAAATGAAATCGCTTCTGAATTAGGCCCTGAAAATATCATTGTACGCCGCTATGGTAAAAAATATTTTAAAAATGGGTCTATTTATGATGATTTTTTAAGCACACTTGGTCTTTCCCTGACAGATGATTATACAATCACCACCTTTGAACGTAACCCTCGTTTGAGCGGTAATTCTAATGAAATGCAGCGAATCTTTAACAGCATCCCCAACGCTACCAAAAAAGATTTTTCTTTCTTTTATCATATGCTCTCTGAAGTTTCATCTGAAGACCCCGATACAGAAAAACTGGGAATGTTCACTCCCGAAGAAGCTTCTGCCTTCATGGAAAACTATCGTGCCAGCAACCGTAGAATCATGGAAAAATATTTTAACTGCTCCGAAGATTTATTTAAAACGAATTTCAAAAACATAAAAAAATGGGAATGGGATTCCAGACATATGTGCGAGGATATTATCCGTGTCCTCGGCAACACTACTATTTCCTTAAGAAAAGAAAATGAAGATATGCAACAACATATCCTTGAATTAGAAAAAGCTATCGAATTGCAAAATGAAAATATATCCACCTTAAAAACCAAATTAAAACGTCCGGTAAGAACTCTTTTCCAAAAGATTGCTGATTCGACTCATTAAATAGACAGACACCCTCAAATCCACCAACCTTGAATAGTGGTTTCAAATTCATGAAAAAACAGAAAATAAAACCCCCATATCGTCTTATCTGTGGACTGGGAGCAAGTGTTAGATGCGATTATAGGGACGACTATTCAACACGTCGCAACAAAAGTCACAGATAGGACGGTATGAGGTTTCTATTTTCGTCTGTCTATTTTAAAAAATCACTATTCAATAGTAATATACTGTTTTTCTTCCACTGGTTTCTGCA
>CAKUQA010000163.1 GCA_934675225.1 uncultured Candidatus Melainabacteria bacterium
GGGTTTGTAATAGCTGTTCCAAAATCTGTAATGACTTGCGCATTTATCCCACCGCTTATGAATAAGATTTTTCATAAAAAAAACGAACAAAATGAAAATAAAAAATCAGTAACCAAACATGTAACTTTTACCGGTATGGAACATTTATCTAAAGGCATTGGCAAAATTATTGATACGCCTACGGTAAAAAAAATCACAAATAAATTTCACAATACAAATTACGAATTCAATATGATGTCATTAACAGATATTTTGGCAACAGGAGCATTTATTCGGCAAACCGCAAAAAGCCAAAAAATTGAGCAAGATAGAAAAAAAGCTCTTATATATAATTCTGCAATTTCAACAGGATTGTGTATTGGTGGAAGTTATTTGATAGATAAGCTATCTGAAAAATCTACAGAAAACTTTATTAAAAAATTCTCTGAAGTTAACAAGAATTCTCCAAAACTTGAAAAATATATTGAAGGTATAAAAATTGTAAAACCGGCAGCTATTTTGGGGGCAATATATTATATTGTAATCCCATTGGTATCAACTTTTTTGGCTGACAGATTTGATACCAAACATAGCGTAAAATAAATAGCTTATGTTTTTACATTTAATTTTTTCGGTTTAGATTCCGAACCGGAATTAGAATTTGATTTGATTGTTTTCTCATATTCTTCTTTTTCTTTTTTTATTTTTGCAGGAACTTTTCGTGCATCAGTAACTAATTGTTGATTTTTTTTCACTTCACTTCTGGTATGCACAGCCTTAGGCCTGCGAACAAGTGTGTAAAGCTGTCCTCCACTTAAAAAACCTTTTAAATCTTGTTGGTCTATACGCATTTTTAAATATTTTTCTACATACTTTAATTGTTTTTCTCTTGGAAGTCTACAATATTGAGAATAAGAACATTTGGTATCAGGAATACTGTCAAATGACATTTTATCAATTTGAATTAATCCCGTATAAATTCCTTTTTTAGCCTTTGGGTCAAAATGAGATTCCAGGAACATAATTGCAGCTAAATCATCAGGGTTACAATTCAAACGTTTTGCAGTATCAGTAACTGAGTTGAAAAATGTTTTTGAAATATTTGGATCACATTTAAAACCTTCATGTTTAGTTTTTGCTCCTACCTCTAATACCGTCTGCCAATCAGTATGCAACCTTTCTGCGGTCGTTCTTGGTTTTGTTGTTTGCTTCTTTTTAACGCCGGATTTGCTATTACTTGTTTTGTCAGTTGTAGCTTTTTTAGTCGTAGACTTTGTTGTACTCGATTTTTTAGTAGCAGAACTTTTGGTACTACTTTTTGTACCCACAGTTTTTGTAGTTTTCTTTTTTTGTTTTTTACTTTCTGTAAAAACATCTGTAGACATACTTGAAACCGTTTCCGAAGAAGTATATCCACCTGTATAATTTGCATTAGTTGGTGCTGCAAAATTTATAAAAAGATAATCTTTTCCACTCATATATACAACCTTTCTTACGCAAAATATTTACGGCAAAAAGTTATAAAAACTTTAGGGTTTGTTAACTATTTGTTACAATTGTTTTTCCAAGTTCGTTTACTGTTTTAATATCTTCATCAGGATTTTTCCCTATTGTTGTTAAATAATTTCCGACCATAATACCTTCAACACAGGTATTTAATGCCTTTCGTTGATTTTCCTCCGACAACCTCATTCTTCCGCCACAAAAGCGTAAAACAGAATTAGGGTTTGCAATTTTGAAAATAGCAAGAGTTCTTAAAACATTTTCCTCATCAATCTTATCCAAATAATTCTCGAACGGAGTTTCCGGAATTGGCATCAAAATATTTATAGGAATAGAATCGGGCTGAATTTCGGCAAGTTCAAGTGCCATTTCAATACGTTGTTCAATACTTTCACCCATTCCCAAAATTACACCACAACATAATTCCATACCATATTTTTTTACAAGTTTACATGTGTTAAACCTATCTTCCCAACTATGAGTTGTACAAACTTCAGGATAATAAGATTTTGCAGTATTAATATTATGGTGAAATCTTTTTAATCCGCATTCAGCAAGTTTTTTAGCCTGTTCTTCGTTTAAAATTCCGATAGATGCGCAACTGTTTAAGCCATCTATTTTATTAATTTCTTTAATCATTTCTAACATTTTATTAAAATCGCTCTCATCAGGAGTTTTGCCTGATGTTACGATTGCAAAACGAGAGGCTTTATGATTTTTGGCATCAAGTGCAGCTTTTTTTACTTCTTCAATTTCCACAAGCGGATAAGAGTCGATATGAGTCCTATAGTGAGAACTTTGGGCACAATATTTGCAGTTTTGAGAACATTTTCCGTTACGTGCATTTATCAATGAGCAAAATTCTATTTCATTTTTAATATATTTTGCAGACTCTTTCAAAAGTTCATCCAAGTCTGAATTGTAAAGTCTTAAAAGTTCTTGTTTATCTATCATAATTCCTCCGTTTAATAATGGTAAACCTTTAATTGACTAAAGTCAATTGATATGATAAAATCAGTTCACAAAGGAGTAAAGAATGTTTTGTCCAAATTGCGGTAAACCGGTAAAAGAAAACGATAATTTTTGCAGATATTGCGGATATAATTTAACAACAGAGCAAGAACCTGAAAAGGTTTCACAAAACGAGTTTGCAAATACGGAACCGCAACAAGCTTCAGAAGAGTATGTTGTACATCATTATACTCAATCGGAAATAGTTGAAGAAGAATATAAACTACCTGATGCAGATAGCGAAGAACTTGTTATATATGATGTAAAAAAACATTGGATGGCTTTATTCTGGCCAATATTTTTAACTCCGGTATTTTTTATTTACTTTTGGTTTATATTTTTAAACACTCACAGCTTTTTCAGTTGGGTTGTTGTGTTTTTAATCCTTATTCCGATTGTTTATCCGATTTTAAGATTTAATTCGGACAAAATAGTTGTTACTACTAAATATGCACATATAAAAATTGGAGTATTAAATCCTGAAGAAATTGATGTTCCTCTATCTAAATTAGATATGTTAGAATTGTCCCAAACAACTATGGGCAGAATAATGGATTATGGAATGGTTACTTTTGCTTCAAATGGCGAAAGATTTGAATATGGATATATAAAAGAACCTGGAGAACTTCAATATCTTATAGACAATCCTGCAAGATATATAAAAGAATCTCTTGAAGAAGATGCTAACTAAATATAACAAATATTTAGCGTTAATCCTCTAAACTTTCAAAGTTTATATTGTTTGTATAAAGATTGTCAATCAATATTGAAATATCGTCTTTTTTAAAACTTTTAGAAAAAATTGGAGTAAGTTTAGGTTTTACCGGTTCTGTTTTTTTAGAGAAAGTTCCAATATTTGTTAATGTAGGTTTAGTTTGAATTTTTGGAAGTTCCGGTATTTTATACTCAAATTCATCATTTTTAGTGTTGATAATATTAGTAACTTTTTCTGTTTCAGGGTCAATGCTTTTTATGATACTTATTGTTTTTCCGTCTCTTTTGAATATATAAATTTTTACAATTTTTCCTGTTTCCAAATCATATTCTTGGATAGAAGAAATTTTATTTTCGTCTTTAATATTAAAATTAATAGTACGGATTTTTTCACCGGAGTTCAAATCATATTCATCAATTGATTTATATAACACATAATTTATGGTTCTGATTTTTTTGCCTGTAACTTTGTCATATTCATCAATTGAACGAACTTTTTTGTCATTAAAATAATCAAAATGTGTTGTCTTTACTCTTAAACCTGTTACTACATCAATTTCAATTATTCTATCAACGGTTTTACCGTTTCTGCGATAAACAACTTCTTCTCTAGTCTGGTTTTGAGAATTTTGATTTGATAAAGTTAAATCGGAGTCGGCTATTTGTTCCGGAAAGGCATTGTGTATAGTATTTAAAAATGTCATAGAATTCTCCTGTATATATAATACAATAATAAAATATTTTTTGCTATTTTATGTAGAATATTATACAAAGTTAATCAGTGTGAAATATTACCCAATACGGTATAATAGTATTATCTCATTTTTTGTAAAAGTTTCAAAAAAGTTTTGTAATCCGTTCCCCAACTTGCCATAGCATTAAGAACGGGTGCAAGACTATAACCGACATCAGTAAGAGTATACTCCACCCTTGGCGGAATTTCCGCAAATACTTCCCTTTTTATAAGTCCATCATCCTCCATTTTCCTAAGTTTGTGGGTTAAAACTTTTTGAGAAATTCCGCTACAAGCTTTTTTTAATTCCCCAAAACGTTTTGTTCCATTTAACAAATCACGAATAATCAGAATTCGCCATTTTTCACCAATCAAACAAAGTGTGGTTTCTACCGGACATTTTGGAAGTTCCTTTAAATCCATATATTTCCTTTTAGTATCTTTTGGTAACAATCGGATTGTAGCATAAAGGGTTATGTAGTACCAGTTTTTAATATTTCAAAATAAAAAAAATCGTTGAAATAAAATCTCAACGATTATGTATTG
>CAKUQA010000164.1 GCA_934675225.1 uncultured Candidatus Melainabacteria bacterium
GGTGCTGGAGAGAGCGGATATGAGCGGCCTGTTTATCCCCGCGCGGGGCACCGCGCTGTAAACGATGATGATTTGAAAAATCATAAAGGTATTATCGCTAACCCAAACTGTTCTACTTCACAGTTGATGTTGGTTTTAAAACCGTTAATTGACAAAAATCCTATGAAACGTTTGATTGTTTCTACTTATCAAGCAGTATCAGGCGCAGGACTTGCAGCAATTAATGAACTTACGGAAAATACAGAAGCAAGGCTTGCCGGAAAAGATTTTGAAAACAAAAAATTCAATAAACCGATTGCATTTAACGTAATTCCGCAAATTGATGTGTTCTGTGAAAATGGTTATACAAAAGAGGAAATGAAAGTAGTGAACGAAACTAAAAAAATTCTTCACCTTCCGGAAGATTTACCAATTTCTTGTACTGCAGCTCGTGTTCCTGTTTATAATGGACATTCTGAAGCTGTTGATATTGAATTTGAAAACGAAATTACGCCTGATGAAGTTAGAAAGATTTTAGAAAATTCATTTGGTGTTACAGTTATTGACAATCCTGAAAAAATGGAATATCCGACAACTAGAGATGCGTCTGGCGTTGATCCTGTTTTTGTTGGAAGAATAAGAAAAAATTTGGCGTTTAAAAACGGTATTTCATTATGGTGTGTAGCTGATAATTTAAGAATTGGAGCTGCTCTTAATACTGTGAGAATTTGCCAAAAAGTAATAGAAATGGAGCTTTATTAATGGAAATAAAAAAACTTACAATCAGCCCATTGATTAGTGGTTTTCAAAATTATGTTTATAGTCGCCCGTCAAATGAAAGTGCCGGGGTTTTGATAAAAGAAAGATTGGTTTCAGGAGAATCATTCTATAATAGTGACAGACCGGCAAGAGCATTAAGAAAAATTCCGAAATGGTTAAAAGGTTTTGTAAATCCAAAAGCACTTGTTGTAAAAGAGAGAAAATTTGATATAAATAGTTAAAATTATAAAAAGCTCAAGGGAACTTGGGCTTTTATGCTTAACAAACGGTAACTTTTGACCAATTTTGTACTTGTTTTTGTTAAAATTTTACTAAGGAAATAGGGATATGTTAGTAAAAAGAGAAGATATTAGAGCATTAGTAAATATTATTCATAATTCAGGGAAAACTGTTGTTTGTACAAACGGTTGTTTTGATATTCTTCATGTGGGACATGTTAGATATTTGGAAGCAACAAAAGCGTTTGCGGATTATTCAATAGTTTTGTTAAATTCTGATAAATCAGTAAGAAGTATAAAAGGTCCCAAAAGACCGATTAATACCGAAAATGACCGAGCTGAATTGTTAAGTGCTTTGAAATGTGTTGATTATGTGGTACTATTTGATGAAGATAGTCCGCGTGATCTCTTAGATTTAATAAAGCCTGATGTTTATACAAAAGGTGCAGATTATACAATGGAAACGTTGCCGGAAGCAGACATTATGCGTAAAAACGGTACACGAGTTGAGTTTATAAAATTTGTAGAAGGAAAATCAACAACGAATGTTATTAGTAAAATGAATGGCTAAACTTTTGTCATTCTGAGCGATAGCGAAAGAATCCGGCTTATAAGGAAATAAATATGAGTGGATATGTATATATTTTATTTAGTCAACGAAATGGAACGCTGTATGTAGGAGTAACATCAAATTTAATAAAACGTATATATGAGCATAAAAATAAATTTGTTGAAGGTTTTACTAAAAAATATGGAGTAGATAAATTAGGATATTATGAAATTTATGAAGATATTGAAAAAGCTATAGAAAGAGAAAAGAAATTGAAAAATTCGTCAAGAAAGAAAAAACTAGAATTAATAGAAACAAATAATCCGAATTGGGTTGACTTGTATGACGAAATAATTCAATAAGCTGGATTGTTTCGGTTCAGGAGAACCTCACAATGACAAAAATTTAATTAAGACCGTCATTCTGAGCGATAGCGAAAGAATCCAGTCAATAACTCGAAATAGCTGCATAATTTAAGATAACTATTGAAACATACATTTCTTAGATATAAATACAAATAAAAAAGGAGAATATAAAAATGCCAACATTCACATTAGAAGAAATTACACATATCGTAGGTGGTATGTTAACAAAGGTTGAAGATGCAAAAATTTCTCAAATTGCTCCCCCTTTGTTGTCTGATGAAAACACTTTAGCTCTTGCGTTGGGTGAAGAAGAAATTGCAAACTTGGCAAAATCAAAAGCTAAGGCTGCATTAGTTCCATTGGGAGTTCAAATTGACGGGTTTACAACGATTGAAGTTGAAAGACCGCGTCTTGCTATGATGAAACTGTTAAATCTTTTCTATGTAGCACCGGTTGTTTACAAGGGAGTTCATCCTTCTGCAGTTATTGACCCTACCGCAAAGCTAGGTGAAAATGTTGAAATTGGACCTAATGTTGTTATTTCTCATGATGCTGTTATTGGAGATGGAACTAAAATTGCTGCTAATTCCTATATTGGTGGTGGAGCAAAAATCGGTAAAAACTGTTTCTTCCATGCAGGAGTAAATATTGGTGATAGAGTTCAAGTTGGAAACGATGTTATCTTGCATCACGGAGTTTCTTTAGGTGCAGACGGTTTCAGTTTTGTGACAGAAAATCCTGACAATATTGAACAAGCTAGAAAAGATGGTGAAATTAAAGAAGCAAATGCAAAACATGTAATCTTTAAAATTCCTTCAATTGGAGCTGTTGTAATTGGTAATAATGTTGAAATTGGCGCAAATACTACCATTGACAGGGGGACAATTGAAAATACAACAATTGGCGATAATACAAAAATTGATGACCTTGTAATGATTGGTCATAACTGCAGAGTTGGTGAAGGTTGTCTAATTGTTTCTCAAGTAGGTATTGCCGGAAGTTGTGTAATTGGTGACAGAGTTGTAATTGCAGGACAAGCCGGGCTTGCTGACCATATTGAAATAGGTTCTGATTCAATTGTAACTGCAAAAGCAGGCGTTACAAAATCATTCCCTGAAAAATCAATTATTGTTGGTATTCCTGCTATGCCAAGAAAAGATTTTATTAAGCAGTTGAAAACAATGAAAGATGCTCAAGATATCTTTGCTAAGTTCAGAAAATATGAACCGTTGTTAAAAGAATTTGAGGATAATATCGGAAAGGAATAAAATATAGTGAAAAGTGAGGAGTGAAAACGGGAAAGACTGTTTGGTTTGCTTCGCCCAATTATAGCTTTAGTTGTGTAGTGCCGTAACGGACTTTTCATTTCTCACATTTCACTTTTCACTTAATCAATTATCATGACTACTTTAAAACACGAAACAACAATCACCGGTAACGGTTTGATGAAAAATAAACCTTGTACGGTGAAGTTTGTACCTTCTAAAGAAGGAAAAATCAGATATTTTATAAAAAACAATGAACCGTTTGAAGCTATGGCAGACAATGTTTTGGCTACAGATCATTGTGTTGTTTTGGGCAATAAAAAGGCAAAAGCTATGTTAACTGAACATTTAACTGCGGCGCTTGCTTTTTGCGGGATTGACAGTTTAGACATATATATGGATGAAGAAGAAGTTCCGGCTCTTGATGGAAGTTCAAAACAATGGGTTAATTTGTTTGAAAAAGCCGGTATAGAAAAGCCGCTTCTTTTTAAACCTCAAAAGTACACTGTTTCTGAACCGATTTATTATTTGAACGGAAAAACAAGTTTAGTAATTTTACCGGCAGACGAGCTTTATATTTCTTATGCTGTTAATTATGACCATCCTGATTTGACAAGACGTTGGGAAGCATATAATCCTAAAACAAAACAAGAAATTATTGAAGCAAGAACTTTTGGCTTTTATAAGGATTTGAAAAAATTTCAAATGCTTGGTTTTGCTCAAGGCGTAACTTTAGAAAACACTTTAGGTTTGAAAGATGTTGGTTTTACATCTGATTTGCGTAGTGAAAATGAACCGATAAAACATAAGATTTTGGATTTAATTGGAGATTTGTATTTGACAGGCGTAAATCCGCTAAATTTAAAATGCCAAATATTGGTAAAAGAGGCAGGGCACGCGGTTCATATTAAAGTAGCAAAGATGTTAAAAGGAAAATTAATTGAAAGTAAATAAGAAGTGAAAAGCGAGAAGTGAAAAGACTGTTTTTTATTCGCTTTGCTCATTGAAAATTTTGTGCAATAGCACCTAAATGGACTTTTCATATTTTACGTTTCACTTTCAAAAAAAGGAGAAAAATATGACAGAAGAACAACAAGTATTGCAATTTGATACAATGCAAATTATGGAAATGATTCCACACCGTTACCCATTTTTACTTGTAGATAGAATTACAGAATGTGTTCCGGGAAAATATGCAAAAGGGTATAAAAATATGACTATGAATGAACAATTCTTCCAAGGTCATTTCCCTAACAACCCGATTATGCCAGGTGTATTGCAATTAGAAGCTATGGCTC
>CAKUQA010000165.1 GCA_934675225.1 uncultured Candidatus Melainabacteria bacterium
TTTGTATTATCTCCTACATATCTCTCTAAAGAACCGATTGCTTCTGCTTCTACCTTTATCACAAGAATACATTGACCCTCACATTGTCTTTCCTGAGGACAAACCCTACCACAAACCGATGGTAACATACTGGTTTGACGAATAATTTCTCCGGCCTTATCAAGATTACCTTCTTTTATAGCTTGAATAAAATCAGGAATTTGAATATTTACGGGACACCCTTGAACACATCTTGGATTTTTACAATGCAAACATCTAGAAGCTTCTAATTTTACTTGTTCATCCGTTAAATTGCTCTCAACAGGCTCAAAATTATGCCTTCTTTGTATTTTATCCTGTTCTTTAACATGTTGTCTTTCTATAGCCATATTACCACCTTCTTATTTAAAACTTTTCATAACCATATTTTACTTTAAAAAATATTTAGTGCAAATAAATCAAAAAAAGTTAATAATTCATTGTAATTAAGGCATTCTTGTCTTTTAATAATTCTATGAACATTATAGAAAAGAGTCAAAAATCTCTTGAATTTGACAAAATAAAAGAAAAACTTGCAAATTTTGCAAAAATAAAACAGAGTAAAGAAATCTGCCTTAAAATAAATCCTTTTGATGACATTGTAAAGATAAAAAACGAATTACAATGCACCAGGGAAGCAAAACAAATTTTAGATATGCCAAACGACATTCCAATAGAATTTGTAGCTGATATTACCAAAATTCAAAAAAATATGGGTGTCAGCTATTTGGCAGAAGAAGAACTCATAGATATTGCCAAAACTTTGAAAACATCTCGACTTATAAAAAAATTTATCTCAGAAAACCTAACTATGATGTCTATTTTGAGAAATGCTGCTCAAAATCTTCTGACTGATAAACAACTTGAAGATAAAATATTTGAAACGTTTGATGAAAACCTAAACATAAGACAAGATGCAACTCCTGAACTGAGAATTCTTTACACATCACTGAGAGATAACGAAAAGAATTTAAAAACGACTGTAAACTCTCTTTTAAATTCCCCAAATTTTTCAAAACATTTACAAGAAAACATATATACGACTCGTGATGACAGAATTGTTTTTCAAGTGATGGCCTCCTCAAAAAGTAAAGTTCCCGGAATTGTTCACGATGTTTCAGCAACCAACAAGACTTTTTATATTGAACCGGAACAAATTGTTCCTCTTAATAACAAAATACGAGAAATTAAAGCCAATATTCACTCAGAGATGGTTCGAATTCTTGCAGGTTTGACTTCTCTTGTCAAAAACGAAATAAAAGAACTTGCCCTATCAGAGCAAATTCTTGCAACTATTGATTATCACTTCGCAAAAGCTCGTTATGCGGTAAAAATTCACGCCATTGAACCTGAAATAGTTACACACAAATTTATTGAGCTTGAAAATATGAAGCACCCGCTTCTTATCGGAAATGTAGAAAATGTAGTTACAAATAATTTTGAAATTGGAAAAGATTACAAATCAGTAATTATCACCGGCTCCAATACAGGAGGCAAAACCGTCACAATAAAAACAATCGGACTATTTATTCTTATGGCTAAAACAGGGATGTTTTTACCTTGTACGGCAGCAAAGCTATATCCGTTTGAAAATGTATTTGCAGATATAGGAGATGACCAAAGTATCCTGCAAAACTTATCAACATTTTCTGCACACATGACAAACATAATCGAAATACTAAACCAAAGTAATGACAAGTCGTTTGTTCTTTTAGACGAAATTTGTGCAGGAACAGATCCTGTAGAAGGTGCGGTTTTAGCTCAGGTAATTCTGGAAAAACTTGCCGAAAAAGGAGTTCTTTCAACTGTAACAACTCACTACGGGGAATTAAAAGCTCTTGAATATACAAATCCTTATTTTAAAAACGCATCAGTTGAATTTAATACAACAACATTAAAGCCAACATATAAACTATTATTAGGCATTCCGGGATTAAGCAACGCAATTGCAATTGCAACTAACTTGGGACTTGATAAAGAAATCACCGAAAAAGCAAAAAACATTGTTGTTTCAACAAAAGACCCTTCAATACTCGTAGTTGAAAAATTACAGGAAACACAAGCAAAACTTGCTCAAAATTTAGAAAGAGCAGAAGAATTAAAAGAAACATCTGAAAACTTAAAAAACGAATACCAAGATTCTCTTGCTCAAATCAAAAAGGACAAAAAGAAAACCGTTAAAATAATAAAAGACAAATTTGATAGAGAATTATTAGAAGTCAAAGCGGAAATAAAACATATTCTTGACGAACTCAGACGAGAAAAATCCGAAAAAATTGCTCGCCGTTCTTACGCTCGTCTTGCCCAAACAGAACAAAAGTTCCGAGGAAAATTATCAGAATATGATGAAAAACAACATTATGAAAACATTGATTGGACAAATATAAAAACAGGCGATAAATTAATACTAAAAGAGATGAATCAACCTGTTATTTTACTTTCACTTCCGGACAAAAACGAAAATGTCCTTGTACAAATGGGCAACTTTAAAACAAAAATTAAAACATCCAAACTTGCCCCTTATGATTCAGCTTATGAAAAAAAAGAAAACGTATACAAACCAAGTTCTTTTGAAAATTTTGAATTAAGAAAAACCAGTATCTCAAACACACTCGACTTGCGAGGCTACAAGGTTGAAGATGCACTTGATAGCTTGGAATTCTATTTAGATAAAGCAAGTCTCGCGAACCTTGCTGCAATTACAATTATTCACGGTCACGGAACAGGTGCATTAAAGTCTGCAGTGAGAGACTTTTTAACAACATCTCCTTATGTCGCCAAATGGCGAATTGGTGAAGATACTGAAGGTGGCGATGGAGTAAGTATCGTTGATATCAAGTAAGACAATAAGGTTTTACAGTCATTGTGAGCGAATGCGAAACAATAATGCTGTCATTCTGAGGGCTTTGTCCGAAAGAATCCGGCTGATTAGTTTCAATATTGGCGGGGTAGGTACCACCGCCCTACAAGACTTTAGTGAGAAGTGAAACGTGAAAAGACCTTATCCGATAAGTTCCTCTCTTTCATATTTCCAACACTTCTATATACCCCTCCCCCTAATTAATTTAGTATAATTATTGTTAGTTCACCATCTCTAATTCTCCCTAATTGAGGGAGAGGACATTCCATAAATGCCACGATAGCGGAATGAACAATAACTTGTTAGTGAAATCTTAAAATGGGCAATAAGGCAATAGGGCGTTGAGATAATAAGTGATTACAGAGAGAGTCATTGTGAGCGAATGCGAAACAATCCAGCTGATTAGTTTCAATATTGGCGGGATAGGTATCCCGCCATACAAACTATTAATTTTCTGTAGGCGTAAATGCTTTAACTTTTTTACCCAAATTACCCCTTATAGCTTTCGCGAAATCTTGGATTTGAGCTTGTTGTGCTTCATATTCCTGAATAATAGCTTGTTCTCTTGCATTGTTAGGTTTGAGACCAAAGAAACGCTTTACTTGATTTAATCGAGCATGTTGCAATTCTTTGTCAGTAACTTTTACAAAATTTTTAAACAAATCTTGTACTTTATATATTATTTCAGAATTTTTTTGTCCGGTAAAAGCCTCCAATGCTCCATAACCAACATCATAAGAGCGACATTCATCTTTATAAACATCTCTTAATTTTTTTAAGATAAATGCATTTTCTTTATCTTTACCAACTTGTAAAATTCCTTTTGCATATAAAATTTTTACAATATCTGCTTCATTTATTTGTTTTCCATGCATCATTGGTTTTATACATTCTTCTTGCAATTGTATATATTTATGTTCAAAATCTAAATTGTCTCCTTTTTGTTTTAGTTTATCTATCATTTTTCGTCCAAAAGAAAATCTACCTTTTATTCTTCCTAAGCTCATTCTTCCGGATGTAAAACTTATTGCATGTTGAATTTCATGTGCTAACACTTCTGACTTTTGTGCAGATTGAGCAAAAGTATTACCACTATTAACTTTTGCAATTTTTTCTTCGTTTATAAATAAACTTGCTTTTCTGCTATATTTATTTGGCTGAACCCATCCTCCGGCAAGCTCAAAAGCCTTGTCTATATCAGTAGATTTCGCACCTTGCTCTTGCATAAATTTTATAATTTGGTCTTTAGAATCTACAATTTTGATTTTTTTAGCAGCTTTCTTTCCGATTGTATCAGATATTATTTGTTCAACTTCGGCTGATTCAATTTTTCCACCGGATTGTTTCATTTTATCAACAATAGCTGTCCCAATTTTTCTACTATTTTTTACAACTCCACGATTAGACATAACACCTGTAGCCTTGAAAACAAGACGCCCTAAAGATACCATAATATTCCCCTTTCGTTTATTTAATCCCCTGTATTTATATAAACAAAATCAAATTTTAGAAATTGACACGATGCTATGCTATGCTAT
>CAKUQA010000166.1 GCA_934675225.1 uncultured Candidatus Melainabacteria bacterium
GTTTTATAGATAACGCACATGATTATTTCTTGAAAGGCAATCTGTTTCAAAGAAGAAAAATC
Source organism: uncultured Candidatus Melainabacteria bacterium (assembly GCA_934675225.1). Lineage (GTDB taxonomy): Bacteria > Cyanobacteriota > Vampirovibrionia > Gastranaerophilales > Gastranaerophilaceae > Stercorousia. The sequence continues at coordinate 63 of CAKUQA010000166.1, forward strand.
ATGGAAATTATTTCAGAAGAAATCACATACAAAGATAAAAACTTTGATATAAAACTAAAGCCGATATTCCAAACAATAATAGAAAATCAGTACAATTTAGTGCAAAAAAATGCTAACAATCGAACTTCTGAAACAGGCATTAAAAAAGGGCTTGAAACGAATTCTTGCCCTAATAATAGAAAAAACTCCCCAGGTTGGACTCGAACCAACAGCCTACCGGTTAACAGCCGGTTGCTCCGCCATTGAGCTACTGAGGAATAATTTATCTTTTTTCAGTTATCTTGCTCTCTCTCAAGAGCTTGTGTAATTATTATAATATAAAAAATTTTTATTGTAAAGTACTTTTTTTATATTTTTTTATTTTATTGATGACAATTTTACTAAATTATCAAATTCTTCATATCTTGCTGACAATTCTTCAAATGAACCAATATCAATAATTTTCCCATCTTTCATATATACAAGTTTATTGCATGCTTTCAATGTTGATAACCTATGCGCAATTGCAATAATTGTCTTTGACTTACTTATTTCACTCAACATTTCGGTTATTTCATGCTCTACTTGTACATCCAAAGCCGATGTTGCCTCATCAAGAATTATTATTTGCGGTTCTCGATACAAAGCTCTGGCTATAGCCAATCTTTGTTTTTGCCCCTGCGACAAACCATTCGAGCCAACTATTATATTAGAATTTATACCTTGCGGATATTGTTTAACAATATCATACAATTGAGCAGCTTTTAAAGCCATTATAACTTTATTATCATCAATTTTCTTACAACCCCATGCCACATTTTCTTTTATTGATCTATCTAAAATGTTTATTTGTTGCGGCACATAACCAAGCATGCGACGGAATTTTGGAAAGTTCTTTTGTGTTAATACAACATCGTCAACTTTAATTTCACCTTCCGCCGGCAAAAGTCCTGTAATAACATCAGCCAGAGTACTCTTACCTGCCCCTGAAAGCCCAATTATTCCGACAAAATCTCCTTTATTAATAGTAAAAGATATATTTTTTAGAACTTGTTTTCCTTCATTGTATGCAAAACAAATATTATGAAGTTCTAACTTTTTGTTATATTCTAAAACACCTTCTGATTGTAAATTTTCTCTTTTAAAATTTTGCAAATCATAATTTTCATATTTGTCAATTAGCCTTTTTACAAAATTTCTGGAAGCATTCATATTAATAATTGAAGATTGTATTCTATTTAATGCAGGCGCAATTCTAAACAATGCTGTAACCACAATAGCAAAAGAAGCCATTAACTTGGCATTATCACCAGATGTTTGAACAGCAATAATTCCGGCTAATAACAATAGTGATAAAACTACAAGCATTTCAATAAAGTAAGGTGGTATTGAACCATAAAACAACTGAAGATTTTGAATTTTACGATATTCAGACTCCATTTTTTGATACTTATCAAAAAACATATTTTCAGCAGATAAAATTTTTAACTCTTTTATATTCGCAAAATTTTCCATTATTATATCATTATGTTTTTTTGCCGTTTTTTCCATTATTACAGCTAAATCAGTTGTGCGTTTTTTGAAAAACTTATTCTGCAAATACATAGTTACAATAACAAATACTAAAGCTCCCAAAGCCGGAATTGGAAACTTAACGAACAATAATGCAAGAATTAATGAAATAATAATAGCATTTGTTACTAAATTTAAACCTCTCATAACAAAACCATCAACTGTAATATTACTAAGAGTTTCATGCTCATATAATCTATCACTGATTGATGTTTTCATGACATTTTTATAAGGAGAATACAAATAATATTCCATAAACATTCTTGAAATATCTTTTTTCCATTTGGTTACAAAATTGATTTGAATGTATTGAATTAAAATCATAAATAAATTTTTTGCTACAAATATCAACAATACACTAAATCCAACCAACAAACCTATTAATACGGGGTTAAAATTCTGTAATTGAGGAAAATGAGAAAAAACTAAATCAGGATTCATTATCAAAATAATAAAAGGATAAACTAACGCAACCCCAATTAACTCCAAAAAACCGGCAACAAATGAAAGTCCGGTAAAACCTAACAAATTCAAATATCTATTTTTCCCAAAATATTTTATAAATTTTCTATAATTTTCTAAAAACATTTTAAACCTTATTAAATTATTAAGATATAGTAAATTTTTATAATATACTATATAATCATGGTAAAGGAAGGAGTTAATTATGTCAAATCCAATATTAAATGATGACAGATTTGGACCTCAAGCACAAGTTCTTGATGGCGAACCAATGACAATTTCAGGTACAGTTAACAAAATATTTTTATTATTTGTATGTTTGCTTGCAGGTTGCGCACTTAGCGTATATTACTTATACACAAACCCAATAATAGCGGTTGGTTTAATACTTGGCGGAGGAATTGCAAGCTTTATTTTGGTGCTAATTACATGCTTTGATGTAAAATCTGCAAAATTCATAGCTGCACCTTATGCTTTATTTGAAGGTTTAACTTTAGGTGCTTTTTCTGCTTTTTTTGAATCTCAATTCCATGGAATTGTTATTCAAGCAATATTAGCAACCTTTGTTGTACTATTTGTAATGCTTGGATTATATAAAACTCATGTAATCCAGTATACCGAAAAATTTAGAGCAGTGCTAATGACATCAATTCTATCAATATTAGCTATATATATAATTCAGTTTATAGCTATGTTATTCTCTAGAAGCATTCCACTAATCTGGGAAAACGGAATTGTTGGAATTGGATTTAGTTTATTTGTAGTTATAATTGCGGCTATGAGCCTAGTTCAAGATTTCTTCTTTATAGAATCTTCTTCTCAAAGAATGTTAAGTAAAGATTATGAATGGTTCGGAGCTATGGGGCTAATGATTACGCTTGTATGGCTATATACAGAAATCTTGAGACTTCTTGCTAAATTAAACTCAAGAAATTAAAACTTTCTCTATAACAAGAACACTAAAAAACGTAACTTATTAAAAGTTACGTTTTTTATTTTATTTCTATCAAATCCTGAATGTTACACTTTAAGTAAATACAAATTTTTTCAACTGTTTCCAGAGTTATATTAGTCCTTTTCCCTCTAATAATCTCAGATATTTTAGACTGGCTAATTCCTGTTGCTTTATGCAACTCCAAACCACTTATATCTCGTTCCCATAACAATTCTCTGAGCTTTATTCGTATCATTCTCTAATTATAAATAATAATTGTCTTATATTGACATTTATTGCCTTTATTAGTAATATTATATCTTATAAGGTAATTATATTTTATATATCTTTATGGTTTGGAGAAAGTTATGAAAAAATTTTATTCTAATAAAAACATAGCATTTACACTGGCAGAAGTTCTTATAACTCTAGGAATTATCGGGGTTGTTGCAGCCATGACACTACCTGTATTAATTCAAAATTACAAAAGACATGAAGTTGAAACTAAGTTACAAAAATTCTACTCTTTAATGTATCAAGCAGCCAAACAATCCGAACTAACTTATGGAGAATTTCAATACTGGAACAATTCTACACTACGCGAAGATGTTGATGGTATAGAAACGTGGTGGAATACATATTTTGCACCATACGTAAAAACATTAAAAACCGAAAAAGAAGGTTTAGGTTTATGGGTATATTTAACCGATGGAACAGCTTTCTATATTTTCAATTATTATGGAGACAGTGACACAAGTTCCTCTACTCATATATATTTTTACCCAAAAGTAAAACAGGGCACTGTTACAACAATGGGAAAAGATTACTTTACTTTTTTTATAAACGCAAACACAAATAAAAATCTAGCAATCGTTGAACCATATAAATTTGGCTGGAATGGTAATATTCAAAAATTAACTGATGGAGAATTTGGGTGCAGAAAAGTAAATGAAGGAGAAAAGCATACTCCTCATTATTGCACAGCCTTAATCGAAGCTAACGGATGGAAAATCCCTAAAAATTATCCATTTAGGTTCTGATTTTTATTCTACAAAGAAGGGAAAGTAGATTGTTAATATAAAAATTATTAACTTACCCTCTCTAGCTCTCCCTAATTGAGGGAGAGAACTGGTATTGATAGACTCTGAATCAAGTTCAGAGTGACAACCTTCGTCATTCAGAGCGAAGCGAAGAATCTCCTAAACATTTTACCAGTCATGCGATGTTTCGGCTCCGCTTCAACATGACTAAACTTTTCCCTCGCCCCTTTGTGGAAGAGGGCAGGGTGAGGGGTTCAAAATCAGTATTAATACCCCTGAATCAAATTCTACCCCTCTCTCGTATGCGTAATTCGCGTTGCTCAAACGCATACTCTCCCTCCCAGTC
>CAKUQA010000167.1 GCA_934675225.1 uncultured Candidatus Melainabacteria bacterium
AGCATAAATCTTTGAACACTAGTCATTCCTGATGGCAAAATTGATTCCAAAATAATAAGTAAATAAAAACTTGGTATAGACATAACAGCTTCTGCAAACCTCATCATAAGCATATCAGTTTTTCCACCGAAATACCCTGCAATTCCACCATACAATAGTCCAATCGGAAACAACACAAACAAAGCAAGAAAACCTATTGTCATTGAAATTCGTCCACCAAAAAGAATTCTTGAAAAAACATCTCGTCCGTTTATATCTGTTCCAAGCAAATATAAACGCCCGTTTTCATCAGTTGTTACAAGGTGTCGACTCATCGGAACAAGCCCTAAAAATTTATATTTTTGTCCTCGTGAAAAGAATTTAATATAATGTTTTTGGCTTCTATCCAAAGAATATACAATTTTTAATTCTTCTGCATCAAATTCTCTTTTATAATTATAAGTATATGGTTTTGAAAACTTTCCATTTTCATCAATAGTAAAAATCTTTGAAGGCGGCACATAAGCCATTGTTCTATCCGAAAAATCTTTCGTATAAGGAGCGATAAAATCTGCAAAAATCAATGCAAAATAAATTAGCCCTAATACTAAAAGCGCAATTCGAGCGAACTTATCTTTCCATAATTGCTTAACCAAATCTCTTATCATGCCTGTCCTCCTTCTCTGATACGAGGATCAGTAATAATTAATAAAATATCTGCAATCAAATTACCTGCGACCAACATTACAGCTCCCATCATTAAAGAAGCCATTACCAAATTAATATCAGATTTCAAAACGGCCTCTAAAATCAATCTGCCAAGCCCTGGATATTGAAATACATATTCTGTTAATGCAGCACCGCTTAACAAGCCTGCAAATTCAAAACCTAATAAAGTTATAAGCGGATTTATAGCATTTCTGATTGCATGTTTAAAAACAACCTTAAATTCACTCAAACCTTTAGCTCTGGCAAATTTTACATAATCACTATCCATAACATCCAGCAAATTTGCTCTCATTTGTCTTTGCAAACCTGCTAAAGATAATGTAAATAAAACAGTCACAGGCAAAATAAGGTGATGTGTTATATCTAAAACCTTTTGTCCAAAAGACATTTCTAAAAAATTTGAACTGGTTAATCCCCCAACCGGAAACCATCCAGTCTTAACAGCAAAAATCAATAATAAAACAGCAAAGAAAAATGACGGAATTGCCATTCCAATACTTGTTAATACTGTTAACAACCTATCAAGAGGAGATTTCCAAAAAACAGCAGCTAAAATACCTAAAGGAATTCCTACAATCCAAGATAAAAATATAACAATTCCTGTCAACAGCAAAGTATTTGGAATTCGCTCTTTCAACTTTGTACTAACTTTTTCTCCTGTAGAAGTAACCCCTAAATCGCCTTTAATAAACGATTTAGCCCACTTACCATATTGAACAATAATAGGTTTATCAAGCCCCAATCTTTCTGTCTCTTTTTGCAAAGTTTCTTTAGATACAGAAGGATTTAACCGCAATTCCGCTAAAGGGTCAACCGGTGATAAGCGTATTATAAAAAAACTTATTAATGACACGATTATAAGTAGCGGTATTGTTTGTAATATTCGTTTTATTATGTATTTTAAGATTTGCATTGTTATTCTACTAATGAAAAGTAACACGTGAGAAGTGAAAATGCTGCATAGCTCACTTCGTTCGAAATATTATTTTAGTACATTTACATAAAACAGACTTTTCTCACATTTCACCTTTCAATTTTCACTCCTTATATATTTCCTCGATATTATGCGTAACTCCACCAAGACTTGTCGGATAAATATTTTTATACTTATTCCTTAAAGCCACAATTCTTATAGGTGAATATATGTATATCAAAGGTTTTTCATCATAAACTATTGCTTGATATTCATCGTAATATTTTTTTCTATCTTCAAACTTTGTAGCCAAAGCACCTTGTGTATACAAATAGTCTATTCTTTTTTCAAAAGCATATCTGCTACTGTTAGCATCTTTTTCTAACCTTTGGTTGAAAATATGCAAAGTTCCATCCGACAACCAGACGTTTTTTCCTCCGTTTGGCTCTAAAGGAGAACCTGTAAATCCCATTATTACCATATCCCAATCAAGGGATGCCATAAGTTTATTAACCAATGAATTAAATTCTATAGGTTTAAAATTAACTTTCATTCCTAAATCTTCAAGGTCTTGCTTTACCATAACCCCAATTGCTTCACGTTCTGTGTTTCCGGCATTTGTATATAAATCAAATTCAACATGATTTCCAAATCTATCAATCAAATGACCTGATTTATCCCAATAAAAACCTGATTTTTTTAACAATTCCTTTGACTTATTTATGTTTTTGTCATAAGGTTTCAAACTTTTATTTAAGTATATAGAATTTAATGTTTCAGGCGTAAACAAAGGATATCCCAAACCATTTGCAATATTAAAAACCATATTTTTTCTATCAATTGCATAATCTACAGCTTGCCTAAAATTTTTATCCTGAAACCAAACTTGTTTTTTAGGAGCTACATAATATCTTCCTTTTTCGTCTTTTCTATTGTTCATATTCATAGACAAATACATTGTTCCGGTATCAGGTCCAATATTATAAACAGTAAAATCTGAATGCTTCTCCATTTCTTTAAAACGAGCAACATTGGCACCTTGCAAACTTATTTCATCAAGTTCTCCGCCTTCAAATTTTAAAACTTGGTTGTTTATATCACCTACAATTAAATAAACCAACTTATTTAAATATGGAAGTTTTTTATCTTCTTTATTGATTACATAATAATTAGGATTTCTTTCAAAAACTACTCTTTGCGCCGGAACATATTCTTTTAACCTAAACGCTCCGGAAGTTACAAATTCTTTAGGACTTGTATTTGTTGACAAAAAGCCTTCAAAATATTCTTTACCACGATTAACTGCCGGTTGAAAAACATGCTTTGGAGCAATTGGAGAAGATAACAACCTTAAAAATGGAGCAAATGGTTCCGGAGTAACAAATTTAACAGTATAGTCATCAATCTTTTCAACCGTTGGAAGTTTACCGTTAATTACAACAGAATCTCTTATAGACGTATTTCCAAAACCATCAAAAATTATATCTTGCCAAGTAAAAACAACGTCATCAGCAGTAATCGGTTTACCGTCAGACCATTTTATTCCATTTCGAAGATTTACAATATAATCTTTACCATTTACACTGAAAGACTTTGCAAGTTTTGGAATAGTTTCTCCAGTCACCGGATTAGTAGTAACCAAGCCATCATACATTATTTCTGACATTTGAGAAGAAATATTGTCCTTTGCATTAAACGGGTTAAATGTTTTAGGACCCTCCCCAATTGTAGAATCAACAAATGTTCCACCGAAATTTCCAATTGGCACTTGAGATTGCAAATAGTCTATTCCATCAATTGTAATATTTTGAGGAATTGGATAATTTGCATCAACAACCTGAGCTTTTGAACGTAAAACAGGTTTGTCAGATGTCGGTAAATCTTGTTTTATACAAGCCTTACCAACACCTAAAACAACTAATAAAACTAAGATAATTAATACAACCCGTCTCATAGTTTCAGAATAACATAAAAACAAATTTTGTTTATAGCCCAAGTATTGAATTTATTTATACGGTTCGCACTTTTTATCTTTTATGTAATCCATTGTATTACCATATATTACCCAAGCAGCGCAATAGTCTCCTCTATTTATCTGGTTACTATCAGATGCATTCGCACTCACACCCAAAATCCCCATTGGAACTACTTTTTCAGGAAGCACATTAAAACCAAACAAGTCAATTCCGAGCACATTTGGAGGATTTGAACCATTTATATCAACTCTTATTACTGCATTATTTCCACTAAAGGTTATTGAAGAAATAGAAGTTCCATCTTCTAATATTGCATTAGAATACCATCTATTTCTGTCAAAATTTATATTTAATCCAAAAGAGCCTAAAGAATTATAAACAACATCAGGAAAACAACCTTGTTCACTTTTACCGCAAAATTTTTGTACTTTTAAATAAGGTAAAAGATAATATAAAACATCTTCATCATCATTTTGGGAGTCCTCATAATTCCCTAACTTCCAATTTTCAATATCTCCATTATCATTTTTTGCCAACATATACGCCTGAGATATTGTTGAATAAACTTTTTTCAATTTAGAAATTGTAACCTGTTTTCTATGATTTTCAATAAGAGCAGGCATAGTTAAAGCCGCCACAACACCAATTATACCGAGGATGATTAGGACTTCTGCAAGAGTGAAAGCGACCTTTTTACCCCTCACCCTAACCCTGTCTTGAATTTGCTCCACGCTCACAGAATTCCACAAAAGTGGCATCGCCACAGTTTGTTCCATCTG
>CAKUQA010000168.1 GCA_934675225.1 uncultured Candidatus Melainabacteria bacterium
CTTTAGTGTTAAAAGCTAGTCGCCAAGAATATGCGCAAGATAGAAATATTTTTAATGCATCTGGAAATGTAAGAGTTTGGTATCAAGATTATTATGCTATTGGTCCAAAACTTACTATTTATCCAAATAAAGAAGGAAAACCTAATGAAGCATATTTTACAGGTCGCTCAAGTATTACTCAAGGTGTAAGAACTATTTATGCCGATAAAATTAAAATGACAATGAAGCCAAAAGATTTCCATGCTGACGGTAATACAAGAACAGTTATAAAAAATATCGGTTCCGGAGACAATAGTGATAGTAATGGTGGAATAGGATTGGGATTATAAAATGAGTGAAAAAGAAAAAGTTGATAAAGCTGTAGAATTATATAATGATGGTAAGTACAAAGAAGCTATAGATGCATTCAGTTCTGTGTTAGAAACTTGTCAAAACAATGCAGAATTGTATAATAATATTGCTCTTTGTTATGCTAATTTAGGCGAGTATGAAGAAGCTGAAAAATATTACTTGAAAGCTCAAGAATTAAATCCGAAATTGGCTCAGGTTTATATTAATCTTGCAGATATATATTATCGTAGAAAAGATATGGGAAGTGGCATCGGACTTGTTTCTACAGGTTTGAGTGAATTGCCTGATAATTTGGTTTTACGCCATTATTTAGCCAGATTTTATATGGAAGATGCAAAATTAGATTTGGCTATTGATGAGTTAGAAAATATTTTAGAAAAACAGCCTGACAATTATGATGTTTATTATGATTTGGGTAGAGTGCATTTTGAATTAGGAAATTATGCAAGTGCTATTGAAAATTTTGAAAATGTTTTGGAATATAAGAGCGAAAATCCTTGGATTTATTATTATTTAGGAGAAGCTTATGAAGCCAATGACGAAATAGATAAAGCTCTTTCAAACTTCTTAAAAGCTATTGCAAGAAATGACTCGTTTTCTCCTGCTTATAAAAAAGCTGGGATTTTATTCTTTGCCAGAGGCGATTATGATGACGCGATAGAATATTTTGAAGATTATATGACTCTTGATATCCCAGAAGAAGAAAAGACAAAAATCAAAGAATTAGTAGAAAGAATAAAGAAAAAACAAAATGCGTAAATTCTGGATTGCTTTATCATCAATAGAAGAAATAGACAGTTCTTTTATCCAAAGGCTGTATAATTACTATGGCGATATTGAAAAAGTTTTTAATGCAAATGACTTGTCCGGTATAGAAGGTTTGAGTATAAAAAAGGCAGAACATTTTTTGCGCTTGCGCGATAAAGTTGATGTTGATAAGGTTTATCAAGATGTTGTAGATAGAGGAATAAATTTTTTAACTTTTGATGATGAACGTTATCCTCTAATGCTTAAAAATATTGATAACCCTCCGTCTGTTATTTATTATAAGGGTAATTTATTTGACTGCAATTTAGAAAAAACTTTGGCAGTTGTCGGTTCAAGAAAAGCTACTGGATATGCAAGAGAAGCTTTGTCTCAAATTATTTTAGAGCTAAATGGAACAGATATTTGTATAGTATCGGGTTTGGCATCCGGTGTTGATACAACAGCACATGTTGCAGCGCTTGATAATAATTTGAAAACAATAGGTGTTATTGCAAGTGGATTTGATTACACGTATCCGGCGGCAAATAAAGATTTGTATAAACGAATAGAAGATGGCTGCGGTGCAATATTGACAGAATATTATCCAACATTTCAACCTATAAAATTCAGGTTCCCTCAGAGAAACAGAATTGTTTCCGGTCTTTCTTATGGAACTTTAGTTGCCGAAGCTTCGTTAAAAAGTGGAGCGTTAATTACGGCAAATCTTACTTTGGAGCAAGGACGAGAATTGATGTGTATTCCAGGGTTGATTACTAATCCTAATACGCAGGGAATTTATAAATTACTTAAAAATGGTGCGACTTTAGTAACCTGTGCTGATGATATTTTAGAAGCCCTAGGTTGGGAGATAAAAATGGAACAGCAGAGTTTGTTTAATTTACCGGATTTGAGTGATGATGAAAAGGTTATTTATGAAGCATTAGAAATAGAAGAAAAGAGCGTCGATGAGTTACAAGCTTTTACCCGATTAAGTATTGATAATTTGCTCATGTACTTGACAACAATGGAGCTTAAAGGCATAATTAAACAAGTCGATGGGGATAGATATAAAAGAATAGCTCCTGTAAATTAAGAATTTTCGGGACAGGTGGAATAGAGAGAAATGGCAAAGACAGCTGAAAAAAAAGAGAAAGCGTTAGTTATAGTTGAGTCACCGGCTAAATCCAAGACAATTCGTAAGATTTTGGGTGACGGGTATCAGATAGAGGCAAGTTACGGGCATGTTCGAAATTTGCCAACGAAAGACCCTGCAACTCAAAATTTAGGATTTGAAATTGAAAATCATTTTGCTCCAAAATTTGAAGTCATTCCGGGGAAGCAGAATGTTGTAAAAAAATTGAACGACATGGCAAAAAAAGTTGATAGAGTTTATCTTGCATCCGACCCCGATCGTGAAGGAGAGGCTATTGCTTGGCATGTTCGACAAATATTGAAAGTGCCTGATGAAAAGATTTTAAGAATTGTTTTTAATGAAATTACTCCTAAAGCCGTGAAACATTCAGTTGAAAATCCGCGCGGAATTGATATGGATATGGTTAAAGCTCAACAGACTCGCCAAATTTTAGATAAACTTGTTGGTTACAAACTTAGTCCTGTCTTATGGAAACAAATTGGAAACAGAAATTTATCGGCAGGTCGTGTGCAATCTGTTGCGTTAAGAATGATTTGTGAAAGAGAAGATGAAATAGAAGCTTTTGTGCCGCAAGAGTATTGGTCTATACATACTTTGTTAGACAAAAGTGGAAAGACATTTGAGGCAGAACTTTCTAAAATTAAAGGGAAAGCCATTGAAAAAACAGTAAAGAATAAAGATGAAGCGCAGAAAATTGTTGATTTTTTAACAAATTATCCGGATGATTTTGATGTAAGTAAAGTTACTAAAAAATCAACAAAACGTAAGCCTACAGCTCCGTTTATTACCTATACAATGCAAAGGGCCGCAAGTTCTAAATTAGGTTTTGGGGTTCAGAAAACAATGCAAGTTGCTCAAAAACTTTATGAAGGTATGGAAATTGATGGCACTCCTGTCGGTTTGATTACGTATATGAGAACTGATAGCGTAAGAGTTTCTGATGATGCTCAGGCTATGGCAAAGGATTATATCTTGAATAATTATGGAGAAAAGTACTATCCTGAAACTCCAAATGTTTATGTAAAGGGAAAACAAAATGTTCAAGATGCGCACGAAGCTATAAGACCTTCTTATCCTGAACGAACACCTGATAGTATAAAAAAATATTTGGATAATGACCAATATAAATTGTATAAACTTATTTGGGAAAAATTTATGTCTTCTCAGATGACAGCTGCAGAAGTAGCAAATAAAACAATTGAAATTACTGCAGGTGATTATACGTTAAAAGCCGGAACCAGCAAAGTGACATTTGATGGGTTTTTGAAAGTTTATAATGATTCTGATGAGGATGAACAAAAAGATGATGCAAAAATTCCTGACTTAGAAAAAGGTGATAAGGTAAAATGTTGTAAAGTTGAACCAAAACAGCATTTTACTCAACCTCCTCCAAGATATAACGAGGCTTCTTTGGTAAAAGCATTAGAAGAACATGGAATAGGTCGCCCGTCAACTTATGCAACTATTATTACAGTAATTCAAACTCGAAAATATGTTGAAAAGAAAGATAAAGCGTTACATCCTACACTTTTGGGAAGGACTGTTTCAAAACAGTTGTGTGCTCAGTTCGCGGATATCATGGATTATAAATTTACGGCAGGGATGGAAACTAAACTTGATGAAATCGCCGAGAAAAAAGCTGTTTGGGATAATGTTTTACAAGAATTCTATACACCGTTTATAGAAGAAGTTAATAAAGCACTTAAAACAGGCGAAAGAGTTAGAATTGAAAGTAAAATTAAATGTCCTAATTGTGGTAAACCTATGGTTTTGAGAACAAGTAAGTTTGGCACTCAGTTCTTGGGGTGTTCAGGATATCCGGATTGCAAAACAATGATGTCATTGAATGCTCTTTCAGAGGAAAGTTCTGAGGAAGGGCAAACAAATGAGCCTCAAATTTGTGAAGAAAAATGTGAAAAATGCGGTTCTGATATGATTTTTAAAACAGGGCCTTATGGTAAATATATGGAATGCACAAATGAGGAATGTAGACATAGAAAACCATATAGAAAATCTACCGGTGTTAAATGCCCAAAATGTGGTGAGGGTATGAT